>CAYVYG010000154.1:2074-7744 GCA_964454385.1 uncultured Microthrixaceae bacterium | reverse complement strand
GATGACCGGACTCCCGGTCCTCCGGCTCGCGCGGTCCCTGTGTTCGCCGCAGATCCCGGTGTGCTCGGAGGACTCCTGTGTGTGCTCGGTGGACTCATCTTTGTGTTCGGTGACTCTAGCGAGCTTCGTGAGTCAGCCAGCGCCACATGAACTCGGGCCGACTCGAAAGATGCGGTCGAGTCACCCAAGACAGCCGGTGATGGGGGGACCCGCCACGGTGTCGAATACCGTTGCGAGCGGTAGCGCAACCCGCCCGTCCGTCACGACCCCGAACGACGGTGCGGCGCACACCACGACTCCCACGACCCTGTTCCCACGACCCTGTTCCCATGACCCGGCTCATATGACCCTGCCCCCATGACGCTGCGCACACACAACGACGGAACCATCTTCGCCGAGCACATCGAGGGGCGATCCCCGCAGGTCCTCGCCCTGCACGGTTGGGGGCGTGACCGCTCCGACCTGCTCGGCGCGCTCGGAGGCCACGGCGCGATTTCGCTCGACCTGCCCGGGTTCGGGGCTTCACCTCCCCCTCCGGAGGTCTGGGGGGCACGCGACTACGCGGACGACGTGGCGCGGCTCGTCGAGGAGTACGCAGACGCGCCGGTGGTCGTGGTCGGCCACAGCTTCGGGGGAAGGGTCGCGGCCTCGCTCGCTGCGGACCACGGCGAGCTCGTGAGCGGAGTCGTGTTCATGGGAGCGCCGTTGCTGCGCCTGGCGGCGCGCAGCAAGCCGCCGCTTCCCTACAGGCTCCTGCGAGCGATGTCGAGGATCGGCCTCGCCCCCGAATCGGTGCTCGATCGGGCGCGGTCACGATACGGCTCGGCCGACTACAAGGCGGCCTCCGGGCTGATGCGGGATGTTCTCGTGAAGGTGGTCAACGAGGACTACCGCGACGAGTTGAGCCGGCTTCGGTGCCCGGTCGGGTTCGTGTGGGGCGAGACCGACAGGGACGCCCCACCAGCGATCGCCCGACAGGCGGCGGAGATCGTCGCTGAACCGGTGCTCGTGGATGTGCTGGCCGGCGTCGGCCACGACGTGCACCGCAGCGCACCCGAGGCCGTGGCCTCAGCGATCGACGCGGTGGCGGCCGCGACATGACCGCGCTCATCACGATCGCGGCGGCTTGGTCCGCAGCGGCTTCGATCCTGCGCTGGCTGCGCGTCGCCCAACGTGAGCACTACCTCACCGGATCCTGTGTCACCACTGCGCTGCGCTGGGCCGGGACACGCCCCCCGAACGCGTTCATCGCCTCGGGCGGCGTGCTGTTCGCCTGCGTCGCAGTCGCCGGCAGCCTCGCTGGGCTCGACATCCTTGCGGGGATCGCGGCACTGCTCGCCGCGGTGCTCACAGGTGTGTTCCCGCTGGGAATGCCCTTGCTCGGCACCCCGCGACTCTCGATGACCCGCCGGGCCCGGAGCCTCACCGTCGCGGTGGTGGTTCTCGTGGCCACCGAATGGGTTGTGCTCGCGCTGTTGGTCGGCGCAGCCGGTTCGGCCGGGGCGGTGGTCGTGTCGGTGGCTCCGCTGGTCGATGGGGCCCTCGCGGCGCTGGCACCGCTCGAGCGGCGCCTGTTGGAACGCCACCGCCGCACCGCTGCCCGCAAGCTGGCCTCGGTGGACCCCTTCGTGATCGCGGTGACCGGGAGCTGGGGCAAGACCTCCACCAAGGGTCACATCGCGGACCTCATGGGGGACAGTCGTTCGGTCGTTGCGTCGCCGGCTTCCTGGAACAACACCGCCGGGCTCTCGAGAACCATCAACGAGCACCTCACCGCCGGAACGGAGGTGCTGGTGGCGGAGATGGGGATGTACGGCCCCGGTGAGATCCGCGCGATGTGCGCCTGGGTGAAGCCCGACGTCTCGGTCATATGCGCGATCGGCCCGATGCACCTGGAACGTGCTGGTTCGCTCGAAGCGATCGCCAGGGCGAAAGCGGAAATCCTCGAGCGAGCCGAAGTGGCCGTGTTGTGGGTGGACGACCCGCTGATCGCGCAGCTCGCGGAATCCGCACCGTGTCCCAGGGTCCTGCGTGTGGGGACCAGGGGGTCCGCGGACCTCGACGTGGCCGTGGAGGTCGACCCCGACTCAGGAGACGCGACGGTGTGGTCGGGCGACGAGGCGCTCGGCACGTGCCCCTCATCGAGCGGTGTCCACGCGGCGAACCTCGGTTGCGCGGTCGGTGCAGCACTGGCCTACGGACTCGATGCCCGCCTCGTGGCACGCAACATCGCTGGCCTCACCAGCCCGGAGCATCGCGCGGTCGCAGCACCGAACTCACAGGGCGTACTGGTGATCGACGACACGTTCAACTCGAACCCCGTCGGCGCCTCCGTCGCGGTCGACTACCTCGCCAGGTCAGTGGAGGGCCACCGGGTGGTGGTGACGCCTGGAATGGTCGAGCTCGGTGCGATCCAGGACGACGAGAACCACCGACTCGCCCGCACGGTCGTCGAGTCGGGAGCAACCCTGGTGGTGGTCGGCTGGACCAACCGCCGCTCCCTCGTGGCCGGAGCGAACGGCTCGGCGATCACCGTCGCGGACCGCGAGGCGGCGGTCGCCTGGACCCGGGAGCACCTCGGTTCGGGCGATGGAGTGCTGTGGGAGAACGACCTCCCCGACCACTATCCCTGAGTACCACCGGGCTCGTGAACGGGTGCGCCACCCCGCGGGTCGAGTAGCTCTGCAACGTTAGAATCCGGCGATGACCTCGATCGGAGTGGTCTTCGGCGGGCCGTCGCCGGAGCACGACATCAGCATCCTCACCGGGTTGCAGGCCGCCAGGGCCCTGCAGGAGGCCGGTCGGGACGTGCGCTGTCTGTACTGGGAGAAGTCCGGGACGTGGCGACAGGTGCCCGTCGAGGCAGAGGCCGGTGACTTCCTCGAGCCGTCGGTCGCCGACTCCACCGAGGTGGAGCTGACCGTTCCGGGCGGGTTCGTGGAGCGTCGGAGGCTCCGATCTGCGCCCATCGAGCTCAAAACCGTCCTCAACTGCTGCCACGGCGGCCCCGGAGAGGACGGTTCGCTCACCTCGCTGCTGCGCCTCGCCGGTCTGCGCACCACCGGACCCGATCCCCAGGCCGCGGCGCTGTTGATGGACAAGTACGCCACCGCAGCCGTGGCACGCGCAGCTGGAATACCGACGATCGAAACAGTGCTCGCACCCGGGGAGACAGGACCCGACGAGTCGGCGCCGGCCGGAACCGGACTGCCCGACACGCCCTGGGTCGTCAAGCCACGCTTCGGTGGATCCTCGATCGGCGTCGAGGCGGGGGTCGAGGATCTCGAAACGGTCGCCGCTCTCGGGCGTTCGGGCATGGGTCGTTCGGGGATGCTGATCCAACCGTTCCTCGAAGGGTGGATGGACCTGAACATCTCGGTGCGCACCCACCCCGGAATCGAGCTGTCCGAGATCGAACGGCCGCTCAAGGAGGGCGCCAGCGACGGCGTCTACAGCTACAAGGACAAGTACCTCACCGGAGGTGCCGGGATGGATGCGGCGCCCCGTGAACTGCCCGCACAGATCCCGGCGGAGATCGCATCGCGGATCATGGACTACACGCGCAGCCTGGTCGAGCCCATGGGGCTGAGCGGCGCGCCCCGGGTCGACTACCTCTGGGACGGCCACGACGAGATCGTGTTGTGCGAGTTGAACGCCGTCCCCGGTGCGTGGGGAAACCACCTCTGGCAGGCATCGGGGGTGGACCGCACCCAGCTCTACGGCGACCTACTCGACGAGGCGCTGCGCTACAAACCCCAGCTGCCCCAGTGGGCGGGTTCGAGCGACGGCCACGCGCTGCGGATGTCGGGGTCGATCGCGGCGAAGCTCTCCTGATCCACCAGCGGTTCCGGCCGGCGCAACGGCGCGCCGGGTAGCTTGGCGTGCGTGGAGGCCGACCGATCCCGGGCACGGATGGTGGAACACGACATCGCCGGCCGGGGGATCCGCGACGACCGGGTCCTCGCCGCGATGCGCTCGGTGCCCCGCGAGGACTTCGTGCCCGACCGCAAGCGCAAGGCGGCCTACGAGGACCACCCGCTGCCGATCGGCGGGGGCCAGACGATCTCGCAGCCCTACATCGTGGCCCTGATGGCCGAGGTGGCACGCATCGACGCCGCTGACAACGTGCTCGAGATCGGCACCGGTTCCGGCTACGGCGCCGCGGTGCTCTCGTACCTCGCATCCACGGTTCACACCGTCGAGCGACTGCCGGAGCTCGCGCGACGCGCGGCCGGCGCGCTCGCCGGATACGACAACGTCGAGGTGCACGTGGGTGACGGCACCCAGGGATGGCCCGACGCGGCCCCCTACGACGCGATCGTGGTCACAGCAGCAGGCACCTCGGTGCCCCCTGCCCTGACCGACCAGCTGGCCGATGGCGGTCGCCTCGTCATTCCCGTGGGCAGGCGGTACGGAGCACAGCGCCTGGAGTGCATCGAACGACACGGCGAGCACCTCCGCACCAGCGACCTCGGTGGGGTCGCCTTCGTGCCCCTGGTTGCAGATGCGGACGCCGACTGAGCACACCAACGCATCAGATTCGGTCCCCCGGTCATGGGCCGGGATCAATCGAGTTGGTCCTCCGGCGCGTACCACTCGGGGTCCTCGCGAACCGGTCCCCGCAGCACCACCCAGATCCCGAGTACCGCGCCCACCGACGCCGCGAGCGCGCCCAGCATGAACAGCCACCGCTGCCACGCAGGAGCCTCGGTGGCACACCGCAGAGTGGCACGCGCATCATCGTCGAAGTCCTGGATCGGCACCGGCGCGTCGCCGGTGGTCACGAAGCCCGGGTCCAGCTCCTCGGGAGCGAAGCGCACGAGTGTCGAAGCACACCCGAACGACGCGTCAAGCACCCAGAGGCCGTCAGCTGGCTGCTGACCCAGTGCGATGCGGGTTGCGAAGCCCTCCGGTTCGGATCCCACCTCGATGCGCTCCGGCGCGGCGGCCTCATCCTCCCGGTAGACGATCCAGGCGCCTGCGGTGTCCTGGGCGCTGTTCTCGTTGACCGGGAACAGCCGCAGCGATCGCAGCTCCCCGGCGGCACCCTCTGGCACCACGACGGCCAGCTCGTTGCCTCCCGGTCGGCCGACCGCGACCTCGGGGGTGACGTCCGAACAGGCGACCAGTCCACACACCCCGTCGCGCAGCAGTCCGGGCAGCACCATCGCAAGGACCCCTGCGAGCACCAGGCCGATCGCCCAGCGCGTCATCACCGACGGACGCGCCACGATCGGGCCGACCGAGAGGTTGGCTCCGCGGCCGCCTCCCCCGGAGCGCTCCGAGGCACCCGCTGGTGGCGACGGGGTGGGTTCGCTGTCATCCATCGAGCTACATGGTAGGCGCCGGTTGGGGTCGGCCCCCGGGGACCCAGCGGGTCCGACCGGTACTCACCTTGCGTCGCGAGAACGCCGCAGCAACCGGCCCGGGTGCTCGCCGGTCAGCTCACCGTCGGTCACCGTGACAACACCGGACTTGATCGTGTGGCGGTATCCCTCGGCACGCTGCATGAGCCTGCGACCCCGAGCGGGCAGATCGGTCACCATCGTGGGGCGCCGGCATGCGAGCGCGTCGAGGTCGATGACGTTCAGATCTGCGAACTGACCCGGTGCGATCAACCCACGGTCGTACCAACCGAGGTGCTCGGCGTTGCGGCGAGTCTGCATCCTC
>CAYVYG010000154.1:0-2064 GCA_964454385.1 uncultured Microthrixaceae bacterium | reverse complement strand
GGTATCGCATCGTCGTCGTCACGGTCGCGCGCCCAGAGGGTGAGCGCCGAGGTCGGCATCGAGGCGTCACATATCGCCCCGCAATGAGCTCCTGCATCGGAGAGCCCGAACAGCACGTTGGGACTCGTGATCATCTCGCGGATGTCGTCGAAGTCACCGTTGGCGAAGTTGAACAACGGCAGGTACACGAGCTGCTCGCCGCCGTCGGCCAACAACAGGTCATAGAGCAACTCGGCGGGATCCTCACCCAGGGAGCGTGCCCGGGCGGCGAGCGAGTTGTCGGTGTTCATCGCGTAGTCGACCCGGGTCGGTCATCTCGAAGAGGTGTTCGAGCCCGCCGACGATCTCGGCGAGGATCCCCTCGTCGAGCGACTCGCGTAGCTCCCGGTGCTCGGCGAGCACGCGGTTGCGACGCTCCGGCTCCGCAAGGGCATCCACCCTCTCGCTCAACCGCAGCGATGCGACCTCGATGTGGGAGGCGCACAACATGAACGGGTTCGCGGTGGCATTGTGGCCCAGGAGGATGCCGATCGGCCTGGTCGCCACCTGTGCGGACACGTCGTGACCCGAGGCCACCATCTCGTCGATCCACGCCATCTGTGAGCGCCAGCGAGCCGGCGAGTGGTACGCCTGTTGCATGGTCAGGCTGAGGGGTCTGGTGCTGCGCTCCACGAAGCGACCCAACAGCGAGGTCTCGGCACCGAAGAAGTCGTCGTCGGGGCTCTGGTAGAGGTCGCTTATCAGCTGCACGACGCCGCGCCGCTCGACGCGCATCGCCTCGGCTATGGCGAGGAGCTCCACATCGCTCGCGCTCAGGGTCGGGATGAACTCACCGGTGCTCGTACGGTGCACCTCGGTCCGGCTGGTCGCGAACCCGACCGCGCCCGCCCGCAGCGCGCTGCGCACGACGTCGGCCATCGCGGCGAGCTCACCCTCGGTCGGCACCGCGGTGTGGTCGGCGCCCCGCTCACCCATCACGTAGGTGCGCAACGCCGAGTGGGGCAGGTGGGCTCCGACGTCGACGGTGAAGCGCCGCGAGTCGAGCACATCGAGGTAGTCCTCGAAGCTCTCCCAACCCCAGGTGAGCCCCTCGGCCAACGCGGTGCCGGGGATGTCCTCGACCCCCTCCAGCAGCGAGATCAACCAGTCGTGGCGATCCGGGGCAGCGGGCGCGAAACCGACTCCGCAGTTGCCGATCGCGATCGTGGTGACGCCGTGGTACACCGAAGGCGCGAGGTCCGCGTCCCAGGTGACCTGGCCGTCGTAGTGGGTGTGCAGGTCGACGAAACCGGGGGTGAGCACCAGCCCGTCGGCTGCGATCTCGCGATCACCCCGCCCGTCGACAGCACCCACCTCGGTGATGATGCCGTCGTCGCAGGCGACGTCACCGCGGAACGCCGGTGCGCCCGATCCGTCGAGGACCAGCGCGTCACGCACCACCAGGTCAGCCATCACCCGACACACTGCCACGCCACGACGGCCGCTACCTTGGCACCCGCCATGGCCACCACCTCACGAGAACAGCAATGGGGTGCGGCCTTCGCCCCGTTGGGCCTCGTCCTCGCAGTGCTGGTCGGATCCAACCTGGTCGCGAACCTGTGGCTGCCGCACTGGGTGTACGTGCCGTGGAACATCGCGGTGGCAGCGGCCGTGGTCGCCGTCGCGGTGCGCCTCGACGGGCGCAGCGCACGCGCCATCGGGCTCGCCCGCGACCGTGTCGTGCCGGGACTGGCGCTCGGTGCGGCGATCGCTGCGATACCCGCGGCGGTGATGGTGATCGGCGTGCTGATTCCGGCGACCCGCGACGTGTTCATGGACGAACGAGCCGACGTGCCCCTGTGGGAGATGCTCTACAAGGTCTTCGTCGAGGTGCCCCTCGGCACGGTGCTGCTCGAAGAGATCACCTTCCGTGGGGTGCTGCCCGCGATGGTGGCGGTACGTCTGGCACCGGGTCCCACCCGGCGCCTGCGCGCCAACGCGGTGGCCGCGGTCCTGTTCGGGCTGTGGCACATCCTGCCGTCGATGTCACTCGGGGACTCCAACGAGGAGATCGCCAAGGAGGTC
>CAYVYG010000153.1:0-7796 GCA_964454385.1 uncultured Microthrixaceae bacterium | reverse complement strand
GTGCCGGAGGAACTGGTTCCATTCCGTACCTTCGAGGGAAACCGGCCGACCAACGTGATCCTCGCCGAATCGCTCACCCCTCACACCCTGGGAGCGCTTGTCGCGCTCTACGAGCACTCGGTGTTCACCCAGGGTGTCATCTGGGGAATCGACAGCTTCGACCAGTGGGGCGTGGAACTCGGCAAGGAGCTCGCTGCGGAGATCGCGCCCCAGCTGATCTCCGAGGAGGAACCGGAACTGGACCACGACTCCTCGACCAACGAGCTCATACGCAGGTACCGGACCCTCAGGGGCCGACCGCAAGACTGACCACCGGAGGCAGACCATGACCACGGAGCACCCGATGCAACTCGGGATGATCGGGCTGGGTCGCATGGGAGCGAACCTCGTGCGCCGGCTGATGCGCGACGGCCACCGCTGCGTCGTGTACGACCTCGACGCCTCCGCGGTCGAGGAGCTCGCCGGCGAGGGGGCCACCGCAACGCACAGCCTCGAGGAGCTGGTCGAGTCGCTCGAGGCTCCGCGCGCGGTGTGGGTCATGGTCCCCGCCGGTTTCGTCGGTGACACCGTCGAGGAACTGGCCGGGTTGCTCGAAACCGGTGACGTGATCATCGACGGGGGCAACTCGTACTACCGCGACGACCTCGATCGCTCGGCCCGGCTCCTGCCCGAGGGGATCCACTACCTCGACTGCGGCACCTCGGGTGGGGTCTGGGGCCTCGACCGGGGCTACTGCCTGATGATCGGTGGCGACCCCGACGCCTTCGAGCGTCTCGAACCGATCTTCGCCTCGATCGCCCCCGGCGCGGGCGACGCCGAGCCCACACCCGGGCGGGCATCGGGCGGCACCGCCCAGAGGGGCTACCTGCACTGCGGTCCGAGCGGAGCGGGGCACTTCGTGAAGATGGTCCACAACGGCATCGAGTACGGGATGATGGCTGCGATCGCAGAGGGGCTCAGCATCATCGCCCACGCCGACGTGGGTCTGCGGACCGAGGAGGTCGACGCCGAGACGACTCCACTGCGCGACCCGCAGTACTACTGCTATGAGATCGACGTCGCGGAGGTCGCAGAGGTCTGGCGGCGGGGGTCGGTGATCGGGTCCTGGCTGGTCGACCTGACCGCTGCTGCGCTGGTGGAGTCACCCGAGCTGTCCCAGTTCGAGGGCAGGGTGTCCGACTCGGGCGAGGGACGTTGGACGGTCATGGCCGCGATCGAACAAGGCGTGCCGGCCGGCGTCATCTCGGCCGCGCTCAACGAGCGCTTCGAATCCCGCGGGCTCGGCAACTTCACCGGCAGGGTCCTCTCTGCTATGCGCGGCGAGTTCGGCGGCCACGCCGAGAAACCGGCCACTGGTGGCGCCGACGGCTCCACCAACCCGGATCCTGGCGCTGCCGGTGGTACCGGAATCGCGGATTGAGACGCCACGGCCCGCAGGAACGACACGAAACGGACGGGGGCAGCGCAGTTGCAACACGAACTGGTCATAACAGCCGGTGGAGCGGAGCTCGCATCGGTCGCGGCCGACCATGTGGTGGCACGCGCGCGCGAAGCCGTGACACGCACCGGTCGGTTCGAGTTCGCGGTGAGCGGGGGCCACACCCCCTGGGCCATGTTCGACGCTCTGGGCGAGCGGGACATGCCCTGGCGGGCGACCACGATCTACCAGACCGACGAGCGGATCGCGCCGGCGGGTGATCCCGACCGCAACCTCACGCACCTGATCGACGCACTCGAAGGCGTACCCACGCAGGTCGTGGCCATGCCGGTGCAGGAACCGGATCCCGATACCGCTGCGCAGCGGTACGCCGAAGGGCTGCCAGAGCACTTCGACGTGGTGCACCTCGGCCTCGGCCCCGACGGCCACACCGCCTCGCTGGTGCCCGGTGATGACGTGTTGGACGTCACCGATCGGTTGGTCGCGGTGACCTCGTCGCCCTATGAGGGGAGGCGTCGCATGACCCTGACCTACCCGGCGCTCGCCCGCGCGGCCCAGTTGGTCTGGCTGGTGTCGGGTTCCTCCAAGGCAGCGGCTCTCCGGCGCTTGTTGGCCGGTGACACATCGATCCCGGCCGGCCGCGTGACCGCTGCGGGTTCTGTCGTCATCGTGGACAGCGAATCCGCGGGTGACAGCGAAGCCGCGGGTGACGGCGAAGCCGCGGGTGACAGCGAAGCCGCGGGGCACGCGCCTGCGACGAAGGCCACCGAGCGCCGATGAGCTCGAGCGCCCGACCCCGGCCCCATGTGGTGGTGCTCTTCGGAGCCACCGGCGACCTGGCCTCCCGAAAGCTGATCCCGGGTTTCCACCACCTGAGCGAGGTGGGGCTGATGCCCGGTGACTACCGGATCATCGGCTCGTCGCGCAGCGATTGCACCGACGACGACTTCCGCTCCCTTGCCGCCGAGGCGGTCGAGCGGTTCGGCCGGTCAGCTCCGACCGGCGATGCCTGGGACTCCTTCGTGACGCGCCTGAGCTGGATACCGGCGGATGACTACGACGACCTGGCAGCGGCGGTGGTGGCCGCGCGCGACGATCTCGGCGGTGACGCGTCGGTGCTGCACTACCTGTCGGTCCCGCCCGTCGCGATGCCCGGCATCGTCACCTCGCTCGGCTCGGCTGGTCTCGCGGAGTCGTGGGCCAAGGTGGTGCTCGAGAAGCCCTTCGGCACCGATCTGGCATCAGCGGAGGAGCTCGACGCCTTGTTGCACTCGGTGTTCGGCGAGGACCAGATCTTCCGGATAGACCACTTCCTGGGCAAGGAGGACGTGCAGAACATCCTTGCCATCCGCTTCTCGAACCGGCTCTTCGAGCCGGCGTGGTGCGCGCAGCACGTTCGGAACATCCAGATCGACGTTCCCGAGACCCTCGGGGTGGAGAACCGCGCGGGGTTCTACGACGCGACCGGAGCGTTCCGCGACATGGTGGTGACCCACCTGTTCCAGGTCCTCGGCTTCGTGGCCATGGAGCCGCCCCGGTCGTTCACCGCCGAGGCGCTGCACGCAGAGAAGCAGCGTGTGTTCGAGGCGCTGGTGCCCCTCGATCCCACGAGGGTCGTGCGCGGCCAGTACGAGGGATACCTGGACGCTGCCGGTGTGAGGGACGGATCGGACACCGAGACGATGGTCGCCATCGAGGCGCGCATCGACAACGAGCGATGGGACGGGGTGCCCATCTACCTGCGCACGGGCAAGAAGATGCCGGTGGGCAAGCGCGTCGTGATCCTCAAGTTGCGACATCCACCGATGGGGATGTTCGACGACCAGCAGACCCACGGCAACGAGCTCGTGTTCGAGATCGGGGAGCCGGGCCACATTGCTGTGAACTTCACCTCCAAGGAACCCGGTGTGTCGATGCGACTGGGCCCGGCCCGGATGGACTTCGACTACAAGTCGAGCTTCGACCCCCGCTGCGAGCTCGAGGCCTACGAACGGCTGCTGCACGACGCGATGCTCGATGACCACATGTTGTTCAACCGTGCCGAGGGCATTGAGAGGCTCTGGGAGGCGAGCGCCCCGCTGTTGGAGAACCCGCCCGTGGTCGAGCGCTACGAGCCGGGTACCTGGGGCCCACCGGAGGTCGATCTCCTCCCCGCTCCCTACCAGTGGCGTCTGCCACACCAGTAGGCGTGCGCAATCCGCCCGGCGCTGCGCGACGAAGCTGTTGCGATGGGTAGTTCGGCCAAGTCACTCGTCGGTTCGGTGGTGGCGGTCCTGGTGGCCGGGTTGGTGGCCTGGGCGGCGAGCGACGGTGGCGCCACCGCCGGAGGCCTCCCGGTCGCGGTGTGGTCTCTGCTGATCGCGTTCGGCATCAACTGGGCAGGGTTCGTGCACTCACTCGTCGCGCGCACCGAGAGGTTCTACGACATCACCGGAACGCTCAGCTACCTGTCGGTCACCGTGGTCGCGCTCGCGCTCGTCGGGCGCTACGACGCGCGCTCTCTGCTGCTGGCTGCGCTGGTTGGGCTGTGGACCCTGCGTCTCGGGATCTTCCTTTTCCGCCGGATCCTCGATTCCGGATCGGACTCGCGCTTCGATCAGATCCTGAACCGCCCGGCGCGGCTGTTCATGACCTGGACCCTCCAGGGTCTCTGGGTGTCGCTCACCCTCGCGTCGGCGCTCGCCGCGATGACCGTCGACCGGGCCGTGGACCTCGGATGGGTCTGGATCCCCGGGCTCGTCGTGTGGGTTGGCGGGTTCGTCATCGAGGTGACAGCCGATGCGCAGAAGTCCGCGTTCAGGGCGGACCCCGCCAACGACGGAGAGTGGATCTCGAGCGGGCTCTGGGCCTGGTCCCGGCATCCGAACTACTTCGGTGAGATCACCCTCTGGGTGGGCATCGCGGTGATCGCGCTGCCGGCTCTGTCGGGCTTCACCTACCTCACGCTGGTGTCGCCGGTGTTCGTGTTCGTGTTGTTGCGCTACATCAGCGGTGTGCCGATGCTGGAGCGCAAGGCGCGCAGGCGATGGGGTGACGACCCACGGTGGCGGGCCTACCAGCGTGACACGCCACTGCTCGTTCCCCGTCCACCCCGGGGTCTCCGCAATGGAGGACCGACGTGACACGGGGCGCGACCCGGCAGTCGGGGGCCACACGTGCAGAGGTGGCCAAGCGGCGCGTGATGTCGGTCGGCCTGGTCACGGCCGTGGCATTGGGTTCCTCGCTAGCGGCGCCCGTGGCGCTTCCGGTCCTCGCAGCGGTCGACCTCGCGCGGTTCAAGCACCGACTGCCCCTGGCGCGCTTGTACGCCTTCGGCGTGTGCTGGGCGTGGTTGGAGCTCGCAGGGGTCTCCGCAGCCGGCGGGCTGTGGCTCCTCGGGCGCAAGGCCGACCTGGCAGCCCACTACCGCCTTCAGGCATGGTGGGCCGACAAGGTGATGACCTCGCTGCGGATCACCTGCGGGCTGCAGCCGGATGTCGCGGGAGCCGAGGCGTTGTGCACGGGCCCGACGGTGCTGTTCGTGCGCCATGCGAGCCTGGCGGACTCGCTGCTGACGGCCTGGGTGATCACCGATGCGGTCGGGATGCGTCCCCGGGTGGTGATGAAGCGCGAACTACTGGTGGATCCCTGCCTCGACATCGTGGGCAATCGCCTTCCCAACTGCTTCGTCGACCGTGGCGCGGCTGATTCGGCACCCGAACTGGCCGCGATCGCGTCCATGGCACATGGACTCGGCAGTGGCGATGTGGCAGTCCTGTTCCCTGAAGGGACCCGTGCGAACCCTCACAAGCGCGAACGCGCTCTTGAGGCGATCCGACGATCCGATCCGCAACGCGCGCGGCGAATGGAGTCCCTCGTCAACCTCCTTCCGCCGCGTCCCGGTGGTGCGGCCACCCTGCTGGGCGCTGCGCCGGACGCGGCGCTGTGCGTCGGGTGGCACGTCGGCTTCGAGGGCCTCGACACCTTCGGTGGCATTATCGCCGGTCTCGGCCGGAGCCGTACCCCGATTCGGATACGCTTCGCCCGGGTGGAACGCCCTCGGATCGACGGGTCCGGCGGTGAAGGTGGGACAGGCGGTGGCGACGGGGCAGGCGCGGGCGACGGGGCAGGCGGTGGCGACGGGACAGGCGGACTGGCTCCCGGAGCCGATTTCGTGGACTGGCTCGATGAGCTGTGGCTCGGGTTGGACCAGCGCGTGCAGGATCTGCTGGAGGCCCGACGGTAGGGCTGAGCACGCCATCGGTCGCCCGCTCATCGGAGTCGCGCTGTCCGTTATCTTCGCGCCATGACCTCCTCGAGTTGCGACAAGGTGGGCCCGGAGTTCTTCGACGACGCGCGATGGTGCTTCCCGGCCCACGAGATCCTCGCCGCAACCCCGGCGCGCGTGTTCGAGGTCTTCTGTGACGCTCCGTCGTGGTCACGCTGGGCGTTGCCGATAACCGAGGTCGAATGGACCTCGCCGTTCCCACTCGAGGTGGGCTCGACGCGCACGGTGACCATGGTCGGAGGGCTCGTGGGCTACGAGGAGTTCATCGTCTGGGACCCACCCACCGGCGAATCCGAGGACGGCGAACCACGAGGCGCCGGGTCCGCCTACGAGATGGCGTTCCGGTTCAACGAGATCTCGCGTCCCGGCGTGTCGGCTTTCGCCGAGCACTACGCGGTGCACGATCTCGGCGATGGTCGCAGCCTCGTCGAGTGGCGCATGGCGATGATCCCCGATGGTCTCGGAGCGCGCACCTTCGGCTTCACGGCTCCGTTGGTCGGCATCGGTGTGCGCCACATGCTCTCGCGCTTTCGCAGGTACGTGGAGTCCGATCCGGTGCTGCTGGGTGACCCCAACGGCGAACTGTCCGCTGTGGCACCCCTATGACGGGTGCCACACCGGACAGTTCGTTGGAGAGCTTCAACGTGGGACGCAGCGCAGCTACGGTGCAACCATGTCGACACCTCAGCGAGATGGTCGTTCGCAGCACCAACAGCCTCCTCGATCGCCGGCCGGAGTATCCCCGAGAGCGCGGAGCGGGCGTCCGGCCACCAGGACGCTGCTGGGCCTGCTCGCGGTGATCGCCCTGATCGCGGTGGCCTGCGGTGGCGGCGACGACGAGGGAGGCGGTTCGGGTTCCGGTGGCGACGGGGGGAGCTCCGAGCCCACCTACGGGGGAGAGCTGTCCTACGGCATCGAGGCCGCCAACACGGGCGGCTGGTGCCTGCCCGAAGCCGAGCTCGCGATCTCGGGCATCCAGGTCGCGAAGACGATCTACGACACCCTCACCGCCCCGAACGCAGACGGCGAGTACGTGCCGTTCCTCGCGGAGTCGGTGGAACCCAACGAGGACTACACCCAGTGGAAGATCACCATCCGCGACGGCGTGAAGTTCCACGACGACACCGACCTCACCGCCGAAGTGGTCAAGAACAACCTGGATGCATACCGCGGTGAGTACCCGGCACGCAGCCCGCTGCTGTTCAGCTTCGTGTTCGACAACATCGACTCGGTCGAGGTGACCGGTGACAAAGAGGTGACCGTCACCACCAAGACCCCCTGGCCCGCGCTCCCGGCGCATCTGTACTCATCGGGGCGAGTCGGGATGATGGCCCAGGCGCAACTCGACGACACCGAGACCTGCGACACCGAGCTCATCGGCACCGGCCCCTTCGAGATCGAGGAATGGGTGCCCGGTGACACGCTCTCCGCGGTGCGCAACGAGAACTACTGGATGACCGACGCGGAAGGCAACAAGCTGCCGTACCTCGACAGGGTCGAGTACCGCACCTACACCGAACCGACGGCGCGGACCAACGCGCTGCTCTCGGGTGAGCTGAACGCTCTGCACACCACCACGCCCACCGAGGTCGAGACCCTCATCACCGAAGCCGATGCCGGCAACGTCGACATCACCCAGTCGGACCAGGGATCCGAGGTCCACTACGTGATGTTCAACGTCGGAAAGCCTCCGTTCGACAACCAGACCGCCCGTGAGGCCGTGGCCTACGCCCTCGACCGCGAGCAGTTGCGCGAGACGATCTTCCTGGACATCAACGATCTCGCCTCCGGTCCCTTCGCGCCGGGTGTGATGGGCTACCTGGAGGACACAGGGATGCCCGGTTTCGACCTGGACAAGGCCGAGGAGCTCGTTGCGGAGTACGAATCCGGGACCGGTGAGGACTTCAGGTTCACCGCGGTGATCCTCAACGACGAGGCCTCCCTGCGGATGGCGCAGTTCGTCCAGGACCAACTCGCCCAGGCGGGCATCGAGATGGACATCCGCACCGTCGAACAGGCCACCGAGATCCAGACCGCGCTCGGTGACGACTGGAGCGTGCTGTTGTGGCGCAACCACCCCGGCGGCGACCC
>CAYVYG010000152.1:0-7845 GCA_964454385.1 uncultured Microthrixaceae bacterium | reverse complement strand
TTCGCGATCCAGATCCAGAACCGCGTCGAGGAGGAGGTGGTGCTCGACAAGGAGGTGCACCCCATCTCCGAGACGCTCGCCAACCTCGCGCCTGCGCTCATCGCGGCCACGATCGCGGGCGTCCTCGCGTTCCTGGCGCTGTTGATCTCACAGGTGCCGATGATCCGCGACTTCGGGGTGATGCTCGCGATCGGGGTCGTGGTGCTGGTGATCGTGGGCATCGTCCTACCCACAGCGATCCTCGGGATCCGCGAATGGCGTCGCCGCAGCACGCAGCGAGGCACCTCGATCCCCGAACGGATAGTGGTCTGGCTGGGCGGGCTTCCGGCCGCTTCGGCCATCCCCTTGTTGATCGCGTCGGTGGCGCTGTTCGTGACCGGGGTCGCGTTCGAGAGCTCGATCCGCATCGAATCCGATCCTGTGCGCTGGATCGACCAGTCGAGCCAGACCGTCGCGGACGTCGACACCCTCGAGGAGACGACCGGGTTCTCGTCCAACCTCGGTGTGCTGGTGCGCGCCAACAACGTGCTCGCCCAACCGGTGACCGACGTGATCTTCGAGTTCACCGAGGATGCCGAGTCGACCGACGACGTGGTCGCGTCCTCCAGCGTAGAGAACACCATCGCCAAGATCATCGCCGTACCGGGCGCGACCGACCTGGCGCCTACCAGCGCGGACCTGACCGCCGCCTCGAAGATCATGCCGCCGGACATCGAGAAGCTGCTGTTGAACCCGGACCGCACCGCCACCCAGGTGAACCTGCGCCTCGCTCCGGCGAGCCTAGATGAGAGAGCCGTGCTGGTGCAGCGACTGGAGGACGACCTGAACGAACGCATCTCGGCTCTCGAGCTGCCAGCTGAATCCGTGCTGAGAGAGGGTCTCCCGGCAGACCAACCACCGATGAGAGCGATCCCCTCGGGCCTCGCGATGGTGGGCATCGGCCTGCTCGAGAACCTCTCGGCCAACCGGGCGGTGCTCACCTACCTGGGCCTAGCGCTGGTGGCACTGTGGCTGTTGGTGCGGTACCGCAGCCCCGCGCGCGCGGTCCTTACGATGATCCCCATCGGCCTGGCCGTCGGGGTCTCCACCGCGATCGTGGGAGCGATCGGGATCACCCTCTCACCCCTGACAACAGTGTCGGGTCCGTTGGTGATCGCGACCTGTACCGAGTTCTCGGTGCTGATCATGGCGCGTTTCCTCGAGGAGCGACAGCGGGGCCTGGAACCGCACGAGGCGTCGGCCCAGGCGGCGAGACGCACGGGCAGGGCGTTCTTCACCTCCGCGCTGACCACGATCGGCGGGTTCGCGGTGCTGATCGGATCGGCCATGCCGTTGCTGCGCGACTTCGGGGTGATCGTCACCCTGAACGTCGCAGTCGCCCTGCTCGCGGCGCTCGTGGCGATGCCGCCGATCCTCAAGTGGGCCGACGCCAAGGGCCTGCTGGACGTGGGCGAGTACGCACCGAAGGACTCGGTGGTGCTCGCAGCGAAACCCCGGGGAGCGCGCCTGGCGGTGTGGTCGGCTGTGGTGGTGCTGGTAGCGGGTGCAGCCGCGTGGCTCTACCTCTCGGCGGACCGTTCGAGCGCGCGGACCACCGAGCTCGAGTTCGTCGCCCAGGACCTACCGACCACGACGACGACCACGACGACGACAACCACGACCACCACCGCACCTGGGACGACAGAACCAGGGGTTGGCGGATCGCCTGCGATCGATCCCTCGCGGTTCGGAACGCAACGTCCCAGCGGGCCGTTGACCGGCCTGCTCTTCGATGCCGTGACCGCTCAGGGAGCGAGCCCCCAACAGGCTGTGTGCACGGCCGAGACCCTTCTCTCGCGCACAACCACCGAGGAGCTGATCACCAAGGGCATAGCGCAGTTCACACCCGAGTCGCTCGAGCCGGTGATCCAGGCGGCCAGGGACTGCGGAATCGACCAATCGGTCATCGATGCCACGGTCGCAGCGGGACCACCGGTGTAGAACCCTGCTGTCGTGCCGGGCATCCCGGCGGGTATCTCTGGCAGAGTGGGGTCATGGCAACCGGGGACACCCTCCACATCGCGGACACCGACTTCGAGATCCACAAGGTGGTCGTCGGCGACTTCGACAACAACGTGTTCGTGCTGCGCTGTCGCCACACCGGCGACGCGGTGCTGATCGACGCCGCCAACGAACACGACCTGTTGTTGGACCTGGCATCACGGCTCGGGGTGCGCCGGGTGCTCGAGACCCATGGGCACTGGGATCACATCCAGGCGATCCCCCAGATGCGCGACGCCGGCTACTCGGTGGGGGTCACCGCCGAGGACGCCGACATGTTGGATTCCTACGACGAACTGCTCGAACACGACACGGTGATCGAGGTGGGCGACCTGCGCCTGCGGGCGATCAAGACGCCGGGTCACACACCGGGTTCGATCAGCTTCCGCGTCGAGGGCAAACCGATCCTCTTCAGCGGCGACACGCTCTTCCCCGGCGGGCCGGGCAACACCTCCTTCGAGGGCGGCGACTTCGAGACGATCATCGAATCGATCGAGGGCCGCCTGTTCTCGAAGCTCCCGGCGGACACCCTCGTGCTCCCCGGCCACGGCGACGACACCACCATCGGCGAGGAATCCCCCCACCTCCAGGAGTGGATCGATCGGGGTTGGTGACCACCGACGATTCTGTCACCAACGAGCCACCATCGCGACGGTCGCCACCAGCAACAGGATCGCGTTCACGGAGTTGGTGATCATCAGCTTGCGCGAGGCAGCCTCCTGCGCGGAGGCATCACCGGCATCTATTGCCCCGACCAGTTGCTTGCAAGCTGGGGCGTAGACAACCATGCCGAGCACCGTGCCCACGATCACGACCAGGAAGCCGATGCTCACGAAGGTGTCGGAGAACTCGAAGAACGTGTTGTCGAGCACCAGCCACACGCCGGTGATGAGGGTGAGGATGCTGGCCGCGCTGAACAGCACGCGACCCACCGCGAGTTGCGCATCAGCGAACCAGCGCCTGACCCGGTGGTCGGCTCCACCAAGGGCGGATCCGGCATAGGACATCGCGATGATTCCGCCGAACCAGATGGCGACCGAGAGGATGTGGATCACGAGCAGGGTGGTACGCATGTCCCCGACACTAGACGCGGCGGTACAGCACCCCATCGACCACACGGGGGTATTTCCACCGTCTTGGATGGAGAAATAGGATGGGCACATGGTCGAGCCAGCACCACCCAACACCGAGCGGCTCGAGGTCGCTCCGCTCGACGTCGCGGTGATCCGCAAGGACTTCCCGATCTTCGCCAATCGCGAGGGTCTCGTGTTCCTCGACTCGGCTGCGTCGTCGCAGAAGCCCATCCAGGTGCTCGACGCGATCCGGCACTACTACGAGAACGACCACACCAACGTCCACCGCGCGGCCTATGACCTCGCAGAGGCGGCGACCGCAGCCCTGGAAGGAGCGCGCGCCAAGGTTGCGCGGTTCATCGGGGCCGCGGCACCCGAGGAGGTCGTGTTAACCAAGAACGCCACCGAGGCGATCAACCTGGTGGCGCGCAGCTGGGGGGCGGCCAACCTGGGTCCCGGTGATGCGGTGGTGCTCACCGAGCTCGAGCACCACGCCGACATCGTTCCCTGGCAACAGCTCGCCGCCGAACGCGGCTTCGAGATCCGCTGGATCGGTCTCACCGACGACGTCCAACTCGATCTGACCGACCTCGACCGCATCCTCGACGGCGCCAAGCTCGTGGGTCTGACCGCGCTGTCGAACGTGGTCGGCACCTTCACGCCGGTGCGACGCATAACCGATGCTGCACACGCGGCGGGCGCCCTGGTCTGTCTCGATGCCTGCCAGTACGTCCCCCACGCCCGCACCGACGTGGCGGCGATGGACGTGGACTTCATGGGGTTCTCGGCGCACAAGATGTGCGGGCCGACGGGTGTCGGGGTCCTCTGGGCCCGGCGCAACCTGCTCGAGGAGATGCCCCCGTTCCTGGGCGGTGGCGGCATGATCCTCGACGTCCGCAGCGACGGGTTCACACCGGCTGATCCACCCGCGAAGTTCGAGGCCGGAACCCCTCCCATCGCCGAGGCGGTCGGCCTCGGCGCGGCGATCGACTACCTGGAGGACATCGGGATGGACCGCGTGCGGGCACACGAGGCCCGCCTGACCGCGTACGCACTGCGCAGTCTGACCGAACGCTTCGGTGACGACCTCACCATCCACGGGCCCTCCGAGCCCGATCAGCGCGGGGGCGTCATGAGCTTCTCCTACCGCGACATCCACCCCCACGACATCTCCCAGGTGCTCAACTCCCACCAGGTATGCGTTCGGCCCGGACACCACTGCGCGAAGCCCCTCATGCGCAGCCTTGGCGTCGGCGCCACCGCGCGGGCATCGTGGTACATATACAACGACACCGACGACATAGACACCCTGGCGGACGCCATCGAGGCTTCAGGGGACTTCTTCGCCGTCTGATGCCTCGCAGCTGAAACAGATCCCCTCGGGGTACCGTCGCGGTGCTCCTCGGACCACGAGCGAAAGCGGATCCAATGTCGGACCTCGAAGACCTCTACCGCGAGATAATCCTCGATCACTACCGCAGCCCCCGCAACCGCGGCGAGCTCGAGGTTCCTCCTGCGGTGCGGGCCGAGGGCTTCAACCCACTGTGTGGCGACGAGATCGTCGTCTACGTGAAGCTCGACGATCCCGACCTCGGCGACGATGCAACCGTTGTGGACGTGGCGATCAGCGGTCAGGGCTGTTCGATCAGCCAGTCGTCCGCTTCGATGATGTCAGCGGCGATCAAGGGCAACAAGGTCGCCCGCGCCCGGGAGATCACCGGGGCGTTCAAGTCGATGATGTCGGTGCACGAGGACTCGCTCGGGGGCGACGAGACCTCCGCCGACGAGCTCACCACAGAAAGCAGCGTGATGAGCGATCCTGAGTCCCTGGGCGACCTCGCTGCTCTGAGAGGTGTCGTGAAGTTCCCGGTGCGCATCAAGTGCGCGACCCTCGCCTGGAACACCCTGAACGAGGTGTTGGACCAGGCGACCGCTACCAGCGCCTGAACCGACCTGCGGGCACACCCGGGGCGCGGTCCGCGTCCGTGCCGGGCCTGCTCGGCGACGAACCCGGCCTACTGGCCGCGGCGGCCGCCGAAGGGCAGGAACCGCCTCCAGCCACGGCGCATGGAGCGGTCCGATTCCATGTCCGCCATGACACGGGGGCCGGCTTCGTTGACGATGTCCTCGGCTTCGTCGAGGAGCTGGGCTATCGAGTCATCGACGCCCAGCGAAGCGGGTTCCTCGGGTGTCGGAGGAGTCACGAGGGTGCCGTGTGACCAGTTCACGTCCGCCATCCGGCGCTGGTAGGCGCTGCAGTCATCCGGACAGCGCCACGGAGCCTCGGGCGCGAGGTCGAGATCGCACTTCCGAACGGTCTCACCGTTGGAGTAGGTGCGGGACTCGAAGAACTTGCAGTCCTGGCGCATCGGCATACATCCATCATGCCCAACGCACCGGGTGCGAGGATGTCACCCATGGCAGAGGCCTCCGAGGACCACGTCACACCCGGACTGAGCGGCGACCTGGCCGTCGTCGCGCAGGTCCTGCAGGAAGCATCGGTGGCGGTCGGCCTGCTCGATGTCGACGGAACCGTCCGCTACACCAACGAATCCTTCGCGCGCACCTGCGGGCGTCCGGGTGGCGAGCTGCTCGGCGCCCAACTGGCCGACTCGGTGGTCGCGGACGACAGGGTCGGCGTGCACTCGCTGCTGGACGCCATGTCGGGTGGAGCGGGGCCCGGATCCGACGGTGCGAGCACCTCTGGCGCCGTCGATGTCCGCTTCGTCGGCGCGGACGGACGCGTGAGAGCGGCACGCCTCGACATGGCCCTGTTGACCGGTGAGCTCGCCACGGCTCTGTCGCCGACCGATCGTCCCGATGAGCCCGACGGGGCCGATGAGACCGAGCCCGGCGCCAGCACGCTGGTGATGTGCATAGCGACCGACCGGTCGACCGAAAGGCGCACCGAGCGCAGTGCCCGTCGACAGCGCGTCGCGGAGACGACCGCCGCGATGACCGATCCCGTCACCGGTCTGTTGAACAACCGCGGCATGGAGCTGACCCTCGAATCCGCTGCCCGGCGCTCCGGACGCCACGAGACCGCGTTCGCGTACATCCACTGCACCATCGAGCGGAGCCCACCCGAGGATTCCGCAGCCCTGTCCGGCCACACCGCGGGAGCGGATGTGGACGAGTCGCTCCTGTTGGCGTGCGTCGAGCGGATCCGCCAGAGGCTGCGCCCCTCGGACACCGTGGCCCGCTCCGGTGATGCCGTGGTGGTGGTCGCAGAGGACCTGGCCGACGAACAGGATGCGGCGGGTGTCACCTACCGGATCCTCTCGACCGTGATCGAACCCGTGAGGACCGACGACGAGCCGGTCGCTGTGAGGATGCGAGCCGCAACGGTCGTCGCCGACGGGACCACCCCGGTCCACAAGCTCGCGCCGGCCGCTGCGGAAGCTGTCTCTCGTGCCGTGGAAGACAAGGGGTTCGAGCTGGTCGACCTACGACGTTGAACCCGTTGGCCGCTCACGAGCGGTAGCCTCGGTTCGTGGCCATCGACACCCACGACTCTGCCGGGACCCATCCCTGTGAGCTGCCAAGTGGGTTCCCCGCCGTAGCGCCTGACCGTTCCGTGTCGCGCCGTCCTGTGGCGAGCCGCTCGAACCGGATCATGACGCCGCTCGCCATGGGCACGCTCGCGCTCGGCGGATGTGTCGCGGTCGCGATCGCCGATCCGCGCGACGACGGCACGCCGTTGTGCTGGTCGCGGTCCGTGTTCGGGGTCGACTGCCCGTTCTGCGGTGGCCTGCGGGCCACCAACTCGCTTCTTCGCGGCGACCTGGCCAGCGCTCTCGACCACAACGTGGTGCTCGGTCTCGCACTGCCAGTAGCAGCACTCATGTGGCTCTGGTGGCTGGTGAGGCAGTGGCGGGGTGACGAGGCGACGCGCCGACTTCCCAACTGGCTGGTGGTCACCTCCGCCGTGCTGTTGGTCGCGTTCGGGGTGCTCCGCAACTTCGGTGGGCCGGCGTGGATCCGCTGGCTGCACTCCGACGCCTACCTCGGCTGAGAGACACCGCTACGGGTCCGAGCCTCGATCGATGCGGCGCAGCTGAGCCGCGTAGCGCGCCGCGCGGTCCACATAGGAGTCGACACCTGCGTCGAAGTGGCCCGGGGTCACCGCGTCCTCGCGGATCACCGCGGGCACCCCGAGCGCCATGGCGAGCGGGGGCACCACCTTGTTGTTGCCCACGAAGGCACCTGCGCCGACGATCGCCTCCCGGCCGATCACCGCGTTGTGCAACACGATGGACCCCGAGCCTACGAGTGCCCGGTCCTCGACGGTGCAGGCCTCGAGATGCGCGTTGTGACCAATTGTCACCCGGTCACCGAGGCGGGTCGGCCAGATCGGGGTCGTGTGGATGATCGAACCGTCCTGGATGGAGGTCTCCTCCCCCACGATGATCTGACCGTCGTCACCGCGCAGCACCGCGGTCGGCCAGATCGACGAACGCGCGCCGATGGTGACCGAGCCGATGACCACCGCGTCCGGGTGGACATAGGCCGAGGGATGGATGTCTGGTTCCTGATCACCGAGTGCGTAGATCGGCACGTCGGTCACAGCTCGGCGCGACGCCCGTAGGCGCCCTTGAAGAAGATGAGCGGACCGTGCTCGGCGCGGTGCACCTGCATGGTGCGCACCCGGGCGACGACGATCTCGTGGTCTCCGCCCTCGTAGGTGTGCTCGAGGTCGCAGTCGAGATGCGCGACGGCGTCGGTTATCTAT
>CAYVYG010000151.1:5100-7865 GCA_964454385.1 uncultured Microthrixaceae bacterium | reverse complement strand
TATCCCGCGGCGTTTGAACGACTGCGCGACGACCCTCGTCACATCCTCGTCGCACAGCGGCAGGATCTTCGGCAGGGCCTCGAGGATCGTGACCTCGCTGCCGAGATCGGCGAGCGTGGACGCGAACTCACATCCGATCGCTCCACCGCCGATCACGACCGCTTTCATCGGAACCTGGCCGATGTGGAAGAACTCATCGGAGGTGACCACGCGGATTCCATCGGGTTCGAAGCCCGCAACGGTGCGCGGTACCGACCCGCTCGCCAGGATCACCGCGTCGCCCGAGATCGTGCTCTGTTCATCCGCGGGGCCGACGACCTCCACCGATCGCTCCGCGCCGAGGGAGCCGGTTCCGTTGAAGATGGTGACCTTGCGTCCCTCGAGCAGGGATCGGAGCCCTCCTGCCAGACGGTCCACCACCTCCTGTTTGCGGGCGAGGGTACGGGTCCAGTCGACAGCACGGCCCTCGACCTCGACGCCGAAGTCACCGGCATGCTTCACCGTCCTCACGATGGATGCCGTCTCGAGTAGCTCCTTGGCGGGTATGCAGCCGCGGTGCAGGCAGGTCCCACCCAACTTGTCGAACTCGACCAGAGCAACCTCGAGTCCCGCTGACGCTCCGTAGAGAGCGGCTCCGTAGCCTGCCGGGCCACCGCCGATTATCACCACGTCGAAATGTTGATCGCTCACCCTCGGGAGCCTATCGAGCGGACCGGGGAATGCTCGCTCGCCGCGTCGCGGACCTGCAGAGCCGGTCAGAAGATCTGCGCGGCCTGGATCGCGAACGCCACCACCAACGCGAGTCCACAGATGAGCGACAGGATGATCAACGTGCGCGTCTTCACCCACCAGAGGCTATTTGGCAACCGGTGATGATTGTGTCCGCCGGAGGTACATCGCCACCGCTGCGGGCACCTATCCTGCACGGTGGTCCCGGAGAACCGGGCGACCAGGATCGGAGGTAGGGGTGCGAGACGCTCTCGGCGAGGTGCAATCGGTGCTGGTGCTCGGAGGTGGCTCCGACATCGGGCGGGCTCTCGTCACCAGGCTCGCGTCGCGGCGATGCCGGACGGTGATCCTCGCGGGACGGCCCGAGGACGAGATGGAACCCGTAGCAGAGGCCGCCAGGCGGGCGGGTGCCACCACCGTCGAACTGCTCCACTGGGAGGCGACCGACGTCGCCGGCCACCAGGAGGTCATCGGCTCGGTGTTCGACACTCACGGTGACATCGACCTCGTGTACGCGCCTGCGGGGATCCTCGGCAACCAGGATGCCTTCGAAAAGGACCCGTGCTTCGCAGCCAAGGCGTTCGACATCAACACCACCGGGCTCATCGCGGCCTGTCTGGTCGTGGCCGAGCGCATGAAGCGCCAGGGTCACGGCGCGATCGTGTTGATGTCCTCGGTCGCGGGCGTGCGCGCACGCAAGGACAACTTCATCTACGGCGCCACGAAGGCGGCGCTCGATGCCTTTGGCCAGGGGCTGGGCGATTCGCTGGTCGACCACGGAGTGCGGGTGATGGTGGTGAGACCCGGCTTCGTGCACACGAAGATGACCGAGGGCATGGACCCGGCGCCGTTCTCCACCACGCCCGAGAAGGTCGCCGGTGCCATCAGCGCCGGGCTCACGAAGGGCTCCGAGGTCGTTTGGGTTCCCGGGGTGCTCGGGTATCTCTTCTTCGTGTTCCGCAACTTGCCGCGCGGCATGTGGCGCAGGGTGTCGGACCGATGAGCGACGGGTCCGCCATGCAGATCGCAGTGACAGGCTCCACCGGCCTCATCGGTCGGGTGCTGGTCGACTCGCTGCGCGACGACGGTCACCGGGTGGTCCCGGTGGTCCGTCCGACCAGCGCCAACACGATCGGCGAGACGATCCGCTGGGACCCCACCGCAGGGCACATCGAAGCGGAGTCTTTCGAAGGGCTCGACGCGGTGGTGCACCTGGCGGGCGAGGGCATAGGTGACAAGCGCTGGACCGACGACCAGAAACGGCGGATCCTCGACTCCCGCGTCCAGGGCACCACGCTGTTGTGCGAGGCCCTGGCGGGGCTCTCTGAGCCACCACCACTTCTGTTGTCGGGATCAGCGGTCGGCTACTACGGCGACACCGGTGACGAACCGACCGAGGAGGACGCCAGAGCCGGGTCGGACTTCCCGGCGCGGGTGTGTCTCGCATGGGAGGCCGCGACCGAACTGGCATCCGACGCCGGGATCACGGTCACGCACCTGCGAACCGGGATCGTGCTCTCACCCAGGGGTGGGGCGCTCGCTCGTCAGCTCACTCCGTTCAGGCTCGGCCTCGGCGGCCGCGTCGGTAGCGGCAGGCAGTACATGAGCTGGATCCACATTGACGACGAGGTGCGTGCAATCGAGCACCTGCTGACCACCCGTCACGACGGCCCGGTGAACCTCACAGCACCCGAACCGGTGACCAACGCCCGTTTCACCAAGGTCCTCGGCTCGGTGCTGGGACGCCCGACCACCGTGATACCGATGATCGGCCCGCGCCTTCTGCTCGGACGCGAGCTGGCGGACTCCCTGTTGTTGACCAGCCAGCGCGTTGTTCCCGGGGTGCTTCGGGAATCAGGCTTCGAGTTCGCACATCCCGAGCTCCGGGGGGCACTCGAGGACCTCCTGGGTTGATCCTGCCGCACCGCGGCGCGTTCACCACGAGCCCTGCTCTCATCGGGAACCCGGTCTCATCGGGAACCCGTGCTCAGCGGAAGCCGTGCTCAGCGGGAAGCCGTGCTCAGCGGGAAGCCGTG
>CAYVYG010000151.1:0-5000 GCA_964454385.1 uncultured Microthrixaceae bacterium | reverse complement strand
CCGTGCTCAGCGGAAGCCGTGCTCAGCGGGAAGCCGTGCTCAGCGGGAAGCCGTGCTCAGCGGAAGCCGTGCTCAGCGGGAAGCCGTGCTCAGCGGGAAGCCGTGCTCAGCGGAAGCCGTGCTCAGCGGAAGCCCTGTGCCGGGTCGTACTGGATCGTTCCCGGCGGACGCGACGCGGGCTTGCCCACCCAGTAGGCGTGATCAGCCAGCTCCAACAGCTCGAGGTCACCGGAGCTGTTCCCGTAGGCCCACAGCTCGATCCCCTCGAGCGGACCGTCAGGGGGAGCCCCCAACCAGCGTCGCAGGCGCCGCGCCTTCTCAGCGGCGCGCACGTTGGGCCCGAGCATCGTGCCGCTCACCAGGCCGTCCGAGACCTCGAGCTCGACCGCGATCACATCGGCCATCCCGAGGTAACGGGCGATGGGCCGCAGGTAGTTGGCGAGCGATGCGGACACGAACAGGGTCTCGTGACCCGCTGCGACGTGTCTGCGGATCTCGTCGACCATCTCAGGTCTGAGCGCACCGTCGATCAGCTTCGTGGCGTACACGCCTGCGGCCCGGTCCAGGTCCCTCGCGTCACGACCGGTGAGGAGCCGGCGGATCATGTGCTCCTTGACCGCGTCACGATCCCGCCTCGGCACCCTCCGGCGCACAACGGCGTCCCACCCGGTTACGATCGACCCGCGCGCCGAGCGGTTCACGCCGGCGAAGCGAGCGACGAACGGCACCAGGGTGTCACGACGCGAGACCGTGCCGTCGAAGTCGAACGCCGCCACCTTGCGGACTCTTGGCCGCGCGCCGGATGACCGGTCGGTGATTGCATCACGGGACTCATCGGCCATGAACAGATCCTGCCCGCGGTACCCGCTCTGGGTGAAAAGCGGCCACAACCGGCGCACGTCCTAAAGCCAACGCGGCGGATGTGCCGATCACCATCGGCGTGAGACGAATGGATATGACCTCTCCGCGCGTCCGGGACGCGCTCTCGGACCACCGATCCCAGCGGACCCCGATCCCCCGCATTGCGATACTGGCGGTCACGGTGGCCAGCCTCTGTGTGGTCGCAGCGGCATGCACGCCAACACCCGGCGGCGGAACTCGTACCTCGGGAGGATCACGAAGGCCATCACCCACCGGGCCAGCGGACCGCGAGATCGTGTTCCCGGTGGGTCACGAGGTGGCGTTCCGTGACAACTTCGGTGATCCCCGCGGTGGCGGCACCAGGAGCCACGCCGGCCAGGACCTCATGGCGCCGAAGATGACCCCGCTGGTCGCGACCGTCGACGGGCGTGTCAAGTGGCTCCGGTGGAGCAACGCCGGAAACGCAGGGAACATGGTTGTGCTGGTGGACGCCGATGGCTGGGAGTACTGGTACATCCACATCAACAACGACACCCCCGGAACCGACGACGGGGCCAACCGCTACGATCAGGCGTTCGCGGATGGCATCAGCGCGGGACAGCGGGTGAAAGCCGGCGAGGTGATCGCCTGGGTGGGTGACTCGGGCAACGCCGAGGGGTCCGGCTCACACCTGCACTTCGAGATGCATCGCCCCGGAGGCGATGTCGTCAATCCGTTCAACTCCCTCGCACACGCGAGGCTGTTCGTCCGTAGCGCTGCGCAGACCGCTGCGGATCAACCGACGGGCAACCTCGAATCACTGCAACGCAACTCCGGCGGGCTGGCTCTTCGTGGCTGGGGGCTCGACGCCCACGGCAACGACCCGATCCGCGTCAGCGTGTACGTCAACGGCAACCCGGTGCACTCATCGTCCGCGGACGCGCTCCGTGTCGATGTCGAAGCAACCCATCCGGGCCGCGGGTCGCGCCACGGCTTCGATATCACAGGGATCGATGCCCCCCGAGGGTCCCGGATCTGCGTGGTGCTCCACGGCATCACCGGAGGCGGCAACAAGCGGCTCAGTTGCCGCGCCGCACCCTGAGCCCCCGGTTCCGGAACCTCGGGACCCGAGCGGGCACCGGTTGGGTGAAGACCACCTACAGAGGATATGGAGGGACCCCGCGTACAGCCGTGGCGGGGCCCCTCTGTCAGATGAGTCGGCCGGTCGACACATGTACTTGAGAACGTGTCCCCGCGCTCAGATTCTCACTTGGGCTGCATGCGCATACCGGAGTCGATGCGCACCGATTCACCGTTCATGTAGGAGTTGCGGATCAACTCGGTCGCGAGCGACGCGTACTCCGACGCGAAACCGAGACGCTTGGGAAACAGGCAACCGGCGCTGAGCTTCTCCTTGAACTGGTCGGCCGCCTCGCCCTGGCCGTAGATCGGCGTGTCGAACAGCCCCGGGATGATGGTGTTGACACGGACGCCGACCGCTGCGAGATCGCGCGCGACCGTGAGAGTCATGCCCACGATGCCGGCCTTGGAAGCCGAGTACGCGGCCTGACCGATCTGACCCTCCAGAGCCGCCACCGAGGCGGTGTTCACGATGGCTCCGCGCTCACCGAACTCGTCGGGATCAGATGCCGACATGGCCGTCGCGGCCAGACGGATGCAGTTGAAGGTGCCGATCAGGTTCACGTCGATCACCTTGCGGAACGTCTCGAGATCGTGCGCCGAGGAGTACTCGCCGTCCTTGCCGATCGTGCGGGTCGCCCATCCGATGCCCGCCGAGTTGACCAGCGCGCGCACCGGGCCGAGCTCCCTCGCCTTGTCCACCGCGGCGATCACCTGGTCTGTGACGGTGACGTCGGCCGGCGCGAACGCGCCTTCGATGCCGTCGAGGACCTCGGCTGCGCGGTCCGCCTGGTGTTCCTGGTCGATGATGACCACCTTGGCACCCTGTTCGGCCAGCGCACGTACCGCGGCGGCCCCCAGTCCGGATGCTCCGCCGGTGACCAGTGCTGATGCTCCATTGATGTCCAACATGAGCCGCAGCATATTGACCGTCCGGTCAAGTCTGCCAACCCGATCTCCACCGAAGCCGATCCCGTTCTGTGTTGCGTGCGTCGCACTGTGCGCGACGCACGCAACACAGAACAGCTCTTGACTGGATCAGGGAGCGGCGGGAGCGTCCGCGAGCGCCACCCGTTCAGGATCGGCCGACTCGAACACGTAGCGGTAGACGAGCCCACCCACGACCCCGCCCGCGAGCGGCGCCAACCAGAACAACCAGAGCTGCGCGAGGTTCTCGCCACCGACGAACAGAGCGGGACCGGTCGAGCGGGCGGGGTTGACCGAGGTGTTGGTCACCGGGATCGAGATCAGGTGGATGAGCGTGAGCGCGAGTCCGATTGCGATCGGGGCGAACCCGCTCGGCAGACCCCTCCGGGTCGCTCCGAGGATCACGAGGATGAACCCTGCGCTGAGGACGATCTCGATCACCAGAGCGGCCAGCAGGCTGTAGCCGCCGGGCGAGAGGTCACCGAAGCCGTTGGTTGCGAAGGCGCCCGCCTCTCCCGAGATGATCTCGAAGCCGTCGGTTCCGTTGGCGACCAGGTACAGGATCCCCGCTCCGCCGATGGCTCCGAGGACCTGCACCACGATGTAGGGCACGGCCTCACCCGGTTCGTGCTTGCCGGCGGTCAACAGTCCGACGGTGACCGCCGGGTTGAAATGCCCCCCGGAGATGTGGCCGAACGCGTACGCGCCGCTGAGCACGGTCAGACCGAACGCGAGCGCGACGCCTACGAACCCGATCCCTGCCGGGAATCCAGCGTCGGTGACGAACGTCGCTGCCAACACCGCGCTGCCGCATCCCCCCAGCACCAACCAGAGCGTTCCGAGGAACTCCGCTGCCAACTTCGGACCCATCCGACTACCTCCTCAGGATTCCCAGCTCTGAGCGACGCAGGGAACCTAGCCGATGTGACACGAGTCACGCGGCTCGGCGGGTGTCTCTTCACCTTGGGGAAGGAACCAGTTCGCCCCCACTCTCATCTGGGTTGGTCGAGCCTGCGACCGCCCTGCACACCCATCAGGAGTCGAGATCGGCCACCCTCACACGCGTCGTGACCGAAACAAGGGGACCCAGGTCGTCGGGGTCGCACGTGGCCGGCCTTGAGCTGGATCGTGCACTCGTCAGGGAGCCGCCCGGAGCCCAACCCGCACCACCGCTGCTGCACCGCAGGCGATAGCGCAGCGCTCGCAACGGGAAAGCCCGCTCCAGCGCCTCGATGGGTGTGTATTTCGTGTTCGTCAGCACCCTCCACACGCTGCATCGATCAGCGGTGCACGACTGTGACCGCGCACCGAGGTCCCGTGGCCCGGGCAAGGCGACCATCTGCCGTGACCAGCGACGCCTCCAAGGCTTCGGCAACTGCGACATAGGTCGCGTCGTAGGCACTGATGTTGTCGCGAAGCTCCCAGATGCGGCTGAGCAACCCCCTCACCCCCACCCGTTCGATCCCGATGCGCCCCCAGGCATCGATTGCCTTAGAAGCAGCCGCAGCGGTGACCTCACTTCGCAGGACCTGGGCGCGGAGAGCATGCGCCACCTCGGAATCCGTCAGATGAGGACAGGCCATGCAAGAACTGCCGAGCATTGCCCGAGCGTCGCCATTGTTGAGCAGGCCGAGCACAGCCGCGGAGGCATCGACCACTATCACCTGTCGGCGCGCCCTGAGTCGACCGCACCCACGACGGACGCGGCATCGACACCGAGGTCGGGCAGGTCCGCCAGCAAGGCGGGGTTGTCGGCTCGGCGAGCAACTACGGCCAGTTCTCGGACCGCGAACGCAGAGACCGACAGCCCCTCTCGAGCAGCGAGACGCTGGAGCCGGTCGCTGACCTCGTCCGGAACATTGCGAAGGTAGAGCGTCTTCATTCGCATAACGCTAGCATTGAGACAGCATTCTGCAACACGTTGGCAAGCTCAGACTGGTGTCGTCCCCCATCCGCCGCCGCCCGGAGTCAGCATCCGCAGAACGTCGCCGGCATTGAGCTGGATCGTGCACTTGTCCGGCAGGCGCTCGGCTCGAGCCTCGTCGCCGCCGGGGAGGAGCCAGTTCTCCCCGACCGCCCCCGGACCACCGCCC
>CAYVYG010000150.1:3337-7913 GCA_964454385.1 uncultured Microthrixaceae bacterium | reverse complement strand
CAAGGTGGGCAGGATCCAGAACTTCGGCCAGTGGTCCCCCTACATGGTCAAGGACGGTCGGGCGTGCCTTGGACTGGAGTACTTCGTGTTCGAGGGCGACGGCATGTGGACCAGCAGCGACGACGATCTCGTCGAGCTCGCGAAGACCGAGCTCGGGGTGCTCGGGTTGACCGATCCCTCGACGGTCGAGACCGGCTACGTGGTGCGGATGCCCAAGGCGTACCCCGTCTACGACGAGGGGTACCAGGCGAAGGTCGCGGTGCTGCGCGACTGGCTCGGAGCGAACGTGACCAACCTGCATCCGGTGGGGCGCAACGGGATGCACAAGTACAACAACCAGGACCACTCGATGTTGACCGCCATGCTCACCGCCCAGAACATCACCAAGGGCACCGACTACGACGTCTGGTCTGTCAACGTCGAGGCGGACTACCACGAGACCGACACCTCGCCCGAGGCATGGGTCGGCACCGCTGACGAGGTTGGCGGCACCGGTCGCGACGCACCCGTTGTGCCGGCTCGACGCTGAGCCAGACCGGCCCTGCCCTGGCCCCATCGACGCCGGGCGCGGGTCCGGGGCGCGGAACAGCCAGCTGCCCGCGGTTCAGCCGTCGGCGGGGACCGGCAGCCCTTCCCTGGCACGTTCGATCAGCTGCGGGCCGAGCCATGCACCGATGGCGGGCGAGTAGGAGTCGTAGAAGTGCAGTCCGTCCTCTCGTTTGGTGGGATCCAGCTCCCCGCCGGGTTGCGCGGCCAACCAACCCTGGAAGTCGACCAGGGTCGCCACACCGGGCCGTAGCGACACCGCCTGCACCATCAGCTCGTTGAGGCGATCGACCCGTGCAGGGTCTGACTCGGGTAGGTCCGCGTAGCCCTGGTCGCGACCGGCCTCGAAGTGCGGGTAGGTGAGCAGCACGACTGTGGCGCCTCGGGCGGCGAGGGTGTCGATCGCGGAGAGGAACTCAGCGAGGATGTAGCGGTCCACCGATTCCTGACCGATGTGACGGAAGCGGTCATCACCGGGCAGGCGCCGGTCGACGACCTCCCAGATCCCCGATGTCAGCACCACCACGTCGAGGTCGGTGCCAGAGACCCACTCGGCGAACATCCCAGCCCAGTCACAGCGGTCCTCGAAGGTGTCGATGTCCCGCAGGAACCTGTACTGCCCACCGCGCGCCACCGCGCATCCGAGTTGGCCGGCGTTGTGCACCCTCACCCCCCGCTGGCCCTCGGACCACTCGAGCAGCCCGTAGCCGACGTTGTAGGCGACCGAGTCGCCCACCACGAGGATACGCACACCGGTACCAGCCGCAGCGGTACGGCGGGGTTGGTAGGGCGGAGCCGGCGGCAGGGGTGCCTCCGCCGCCACCTCGGCAGTCGGATCCGCGCGTTCGACAGGAGCCCGCGCCTGTTCGATCACCTCGGCGGCTGACTCCGCGAGCGCCTCGATCCCAAGTGGGGTCAGCCCGACGCCGTCGGAGGCCCGCATCCCCTCAGCGAACTCGCCGCCCTGCCAACCAGCCATCATCCCGGCCAGGTCGACGACCCCGGCTCCGGCGTCCTGTGAGGCTGCGGACAGCAGTTCGTTCCAACGGTCGATGCGTACGGGATCGTTCTCCGCGCGGCCGGGTGGGGGAACGTCGCGGGCCGCGTCCTCGTAGGCCTGCTCGGCGAGGGGTCGGCGGACCGGGTCGCTCGGCAGAACACGGGCGACCGGCGGAGGATCCTCCAACGTGCTCTCGAAGTGCGGTGAGGTCCCAAGCAGCACACCTGCGCCACCGGCGGACATGCGCTGCACCATCTCGCGGAGCTCCACCGACAGGAAGTCGTCCAGGCCCGGATCGCCGGGTGCGCTCCACGGAAGGGTCGTGTCGAGCCTGCGATCGGCGACATCGCGCACTGCCGACCAGACCAGCACGACATCGGGGCGGGTGTCCTCCATGGCATCCACCCATGCGTCCTGCACCGGACCGCAGCGGTCCGTGTCCCGCTCGATCGTGCCGTCGGGCAGGCGGACGAACCCTCCTAGAGCAACGCCGCAGTCCCGTGCAGCCGCGACGGTCACCTCGAGCGGCGCGCCTGAGCCGGGTACGGTGACCGGAGCCGCCGATCCCGCTGAGACCGGTTCGCCCGCGGTGTCGAGCTTCTCCCACTGCTCTGCGAGGTGGTCTCCCACCACCAGCACCCGAAACGGCGCAGGCGGGATGGTGGTGGTAGTGGTGGGAGACTCGCTCGCTGCTGCTAGCTGGGACGGTTCGGGAAGGTCCGCTGTCACCAGCGCGGTGATCACGAGCAGGGCGATCGCGCTCGGGGCGAGGAACGCGCCCGACACCCTCACCACGATGCGCGAGCCTCGACGGATCGGTGTCTCGAGGACGTTGAACATGACCACTGCGGCACTGAGGGTGACCGCCATGCGCAGCCCGAACAACGGCCACTGCGACAGTCCCGTGCGCGCCGGGGTCAGCCACAGGAACACCGGCCAGTGCAACAGGTACACGCCGTAGCTGATCCTGCCGAGCGCGACGAGGGGAGCGAGCTCGAACAGGCGCCGCAACGGGCCGGGGTGCAACGAACCTGCGATCATCGCGGTGCTGGAGGCGGTGGTGAGCATGAGTCCCCACGGGTACAACCATCGCGAACCGACCGTCGCGGTGGACCACAGCGCTGCGCTGGCAACCAGCCCGATGATCCCGAGCACCATCAACGAACGCCGGATCCCCGGTCGCACACCGCGGAGCCTCGGGACGCCGACGGTAGCGAGCAGAGCACCGATCGCGAGCTCCGCTAGGCGCGTGTCGGTGCCGAAGTAGCTGCGCGCGGTCGAGTCAGCGGCAAGACGCCAGTTCAGGTACCACGACACGACCGCAGCGGCGCAGAGGATCGCGACGAGCGGGCGCAGCGGGGTTGTTCTAGGCCCCCCGCTGCCTCTTCCGTGCGCGAGGGCGCGTCGCTGCGACCAGCCCATGACCCCGAGGACCAATAGGGGCAGGATCAGGTAGAACTGCTGCTCGATGGCGAGGGACCAGTAGTGCTCCAGGGGAGACGGCGCCTCGAACTGCGCGCCGTAGGTGCGCCCCGCGATGATGAAGTGCCAGTTCACCAGCTCCGCCAGCGCCCAGGGGACGTCCCCGCGCAGGCTGCGCATCTGATCGGTGGCCCACACACCCAGCGCTCCCATGACCAACACTGCGAGCATCGTGAACCACGATGCGGGCAGCAGCCGCCGGAAGCGACGGCCGAAGAAGCCGCGCAGGCTGACTCCACCGGCCCGTCGCCACTCCTGTATCAACAGCGTGGTGATCAGGAACCCCGACAGGGTGAAGAAGGTGGAGACCCCGAGGAAACCACCGGGGGCCCAGGAGAACCGCGCATGGAACACGAGCACCGCCAACACCGCGACCGCGCGCAGGCCGTCAAGAGCCGGCTCGTAGCCGAGCTCCCCCACCGGGGCACCCCCGTTGCTGCGCCTGCGGATCACCGTTGACGCGCTCGGGTCGGTCCCTCCCCCAGAGGAGGATGGGTCAGACATCGCTCGTGTGGGCGGGTCCGTCCGGTCTGTCAGCCGTCGAGACCTCCTGCGTACCACTCGGGCGGACCCGCGATCGCAGGAACCGACCCGCTCCGGTTGCACGGAACCGGTTGCTGAGCCCGGGGGCTCGAAGGCAGATGCCCCACCAGGTGACCCGCAGCTCGGTCTCCACCATCGTGCGGCCCACCGCCATCTTGGAACTGCCTGCAACCCGGTCGATGAACGTGATCGGTATCTCGGTCACCGCCACCCCGGCCAGGGAGAGGCGGAACGCGGTCTCGATCTGGAACAGGTAACCGTTGGCGGTCGTTCCGTCGATGTCGATCAGCTCCAGCACGTCAGCGCGGTAGGCACGGAAGGCGGTGGTCGCGTCGCTCATGGCCAGGCGCAGCATCGAACGGGCGTACTGGTTGCCCCATCGAGACAGCGTGCGGCGGAACCAGGTCCAGTTGGGTACCGAGCCACCGGGCACGTAGCGCGACCCGACCGCCACGTCCGATCCGTCTGCGAGCGCGCTGAGCAGCGCGGGAAGCACGGCCGGGTCGTGGGACAGGTCCGCGTCCATCTGCACCACGACGCGGTAGCCCGCGTCGAGGGCGTGGCGGAACCCATGTCGGTACGCGGCTCCGAGGCCCGCCTTGCCCGAGCGGTGCAGGACCTCCACCCCTCCGATCTGCGAACCCACCTTCTCGGCGAGATCACCGGTGCCGTCGGGGCTGTCGTCGTCGACGACGAGGACGTGCGCCTCGGGCACCGCGGCGCGGACCCCGCGCAACAGCGTCTCGATGTTCTCCGCTTCCTGGTAGGTGGGCACGACCACCACCGGCGGACCCGTCGGAGGAGCCATCGACGCAGATTACCGGCCACGGCCACTGGATCAGCAGACCCCCACACTGATGCGCCGAAGGTGCGTGCCCGCTTGCCCGGTGGCGCACCGGTGACGGCACGAAGGCGAGGGCCGGTCTGCGCCGAAGGTGCGTGCCCGCTTACCCGGTGGCGCACCGGTGACGGCACGAAGGCGAGGGCCGGTCTGCGCCGAAGGTG
>CAYVYG010000150.1:0-3237 GCA_964454385.1 uncultured Microthrixaceae bacterium | reverse complement strand
CGTGCCACCTAGCACCTGAGGCGCAGGCCGGCCCTCACCCACCCCCATCCAACCGTTCACACCGACCCCACAGCTCGAAGGTCGGGGTGAGCAGTGCGGGACAGAACTCCTTGCGCACCACCTCGTTCGCGGCCCGGGAGCGTGATTCGGCTGACTCGTTCGGCTCGATCCATGCGGCCGCGGAGTTCGACAGGATGAGCCAATCGGCATCCGCCACCTCCTGCGCGAGGCCGCTGCCCTCCGCGTCGGCGAGTCCGGGGTCCATCTCGATGTAGCGGGTACCGACCTCGAGCTCCGGGAAGAGGTGGTAGAAGAACGAGTCGTTGTAGTTGGTGCGGGACAGGTCGGTCGGACCGGTGATGAGCGAATCTCCCGGTTCCGCGAGCCGGTCGAGCTCATCGACCACGGCCTGGGCATCTGCTGCCCCTTCGGGTGAGCCGAAGGGGAACACACGCCCATCGTGGGTGACGGGGGTGCCGAACCGGTTGATCCCGAATGTCTGTCCGGCCATGTCGACGTAGGTGCGCAGCGGGTAGAACGGGATCACACCGATCAGGATCACCGCCATCACGGCGATCGCGGCCAGGAAGCGTCGAAGCGGCGTGAGCCGGGGGAGGTACTCCTCACCGAGCGACACCAACGCTCCGATCGCGAGCGGGAAGCTGACCCCGCTCACCCAGGCGAGATGGGTGGTGTCGGGGCGCTGGAGCGCCTGTTGGAACAGCGCGGCCGAGAACAGCGCGGCGGGCCAGAAGACCATGGCTCGCCGGGACCCCGGTTCGCGGCGGCGAAGACGCCACGCCGCGAACACGACCAGGATGATCGAAAGGGGCACCAGCCAGAACCAGAGATGGATCTGCTGGGAGAACGGCAGCATCGGCAACGGCCAACCACTGGTTCGCAGCGTGCCGGCGCGTTGCAGGAACCCGTCGATCTCACCCCAGCTGGGCGGTATCGGCAGCGATCTCCCGGCTCGCAGGTCGAACACGGGCTCGATGACCATTCCACGGAACGATTCGGTGATCCCCGATCGCAACATGTGGGGCACGTACAACGACAGGCTGACCGCCGCGCCCCACAGCATCGGCAAGCGCCGGCCCCTGGGGAGCTGGAACCACCATGCGCCGAGACCGAGCCCGACCGCGAGGACCATGTCCGGCCGGAACAACAGAGCAGCGCCTGCCAGTGCGCCGGCTCCGAAGACCAGGTTGCGTTGCCGTGGTCCGGGGCCGCAACGACCCGCGGAGCTCGCAACCGCGAGGGAGGCTAGTCCCAGAGCGAGGGCACCGTTCCAGGCCATCGCGGCGTACCCGAGGGGCATCAGCAGCACCATGATGCCGATCACGGCTCCCGACGTCGCCACCCTCCGGCCGAAGGGTCGCAACAGGAACCACGTCGCGTACGCAACGGTTGCGAGTTGCACGAACCCGACCACGCGTTCGACGTAGATGCTCGCGCCGAAGACCCAGTAGATCGCCGCCAGCATGTAGATGGACCCGGGGCCGTAGAGATGCAGGAAGTCGCGGTGCGGCACCGCCCCGCGCAGGATCTCCTCGGGGAAGACCAACATGAAGCCCTCCTCCATCGGAGGGCCCTGGTAGTACATCAGACCCCACAACGGCACCAACAGGACCACGGCGACGATGCCGAGGCCGATCAGGTCGCGGCGTTCGAGACGCCAACGGCCATCAGCGGTGCCGGTGGGGCGTTCCGTGGGGTCGTCGGTCGCTCCGGTCCGCTCAGCCACCGGTCGCTCCCCCACGTCTGCTCCACAGCTCGGCGATCGCCAACCCCGCGAACGCTGCTAGCAGAGGTGTGGTGCCGACCTTGAAACGAGGGTCGCCGAAGAACGCCATCGGCACCAGCACCCCACCGGCGAGGGTGAGCCCGTACAGCGATAGCACCGCAGGGTCCCGTGGCTTCCTCCACGCCGACCGCCACGAGAGCACCATGCCTGCAACCGCCGCTGTCATGATCAACGCGTACCCGGCCGCGGTGACGCCCACCCAGATGGTCCTCGCGGGGTAGCCCATGAGACCGTCGGGGCCGTAGGACTCGTTGCCGCGCAAGCCGTCGTCGTCGGTGCGGTAGGTCCAGAACAGCTTTCGGATGCTCAACCAGGGCAGCGACAGCGGTTCAGCCTGGATGTGGTCTAGCGCCAATCGCCGGGCCTCGGAGTTCCGCCTGATCTCCGCGGCAGGCCCATCGATGCGACCCTCGCCGGTGTCGCAGTACTCGTTCACCGCGAAGCCACCCAGGGCACCGGGGTGGTATCCGATGCACAGGTTGTCGCCCCCGTTGGTCGACACGAACACCGGGGATCCGAGGGCGTGCTGGTTGCGGATCGCCCACGGGATCACGAACGCGCTGACCGCGAGCGTCACCGAGGCCGCTAGTGCGGTGGTCCGGCGCCAGCCGACGCCGGACCACAGCCAGGCGGCAGCAACCAGTGGCAGCCCCAACAGGATCTGGGGACGCACCATCGTCGCGGCAGCGAACGCGATCGCGGTGACCGCGAGGGCACCATGGCGTCGCCGGTCGGCGGGTTCACAGCGGACCGTGAAGGTGAGAGCTGCGACCCCGAGCGCCACCAGGCACACGAACAAGGATTCCGACAACCACGCAGATGCATAGGTGATCAGGTTCGGCCACACCGCGAGCACCGTGCCGGCCGCCACGCCTGCGCGTGCCGATCCGAAGGCCCAGCGGGCCGTCAGCGCGACCGCGACGGCTGCGATGGCCCACAGCAGCGCTTGGGTGAGACCCACAGCGCCTACGGCTGCGCCCTGAAGACCCACCAGGTCGAGGACCTTGTAGAGCCCGCCGAGGAAGAACGGGTATCCCGGCGGGTAGTAGCTGGTGGGGAATCCCCAGTAGGACATGTACCCCTGGCCCTCGGCGATGCGTTGGCCGTACGCGTGGTAGAGCACCGGATCACTGATGATCCCGCCGCCGGGCAGCTTCGCGAAGGCGAGCACCCACACCGCCCGCACCACGAAGGCGAGCCCGCCCACGGCGAGGAGCTCCCTGCCGATGTGCAGGCTGGGGGAGGGTCTCGTCGCTGGCACCGGCCGACAATAGACGAAGGTGGCGCGCACCTTGGATAACCTCGCACGCCAGTGGGACCCACAGGCGCAGCCCGACCCGACGGCGATCGCGTCGAGGTCCAACCGGACCAACCGGGCAGGGGGCCAACCGGGTTCCCAACCAGTTGGGCGGCCTACCTGCCGACGGTCG
>CAYVYG010000149.1:0-7918 GCA_964454385.1 uncultured Microthrixaceae bacterium | reverse complement strand
GCACCTCCACGCCGTGGCGACGGGCGTCCTGGGTGAGCGACTGGGGCGAGTAGAAACCCATCGGCTGGGCGTTCAACAGCGCCGCGCAGAACGCTGCCGGGTAGTGGTACTTGAGCCACGACGAGGCATAGACCAGGTAGGCGAAGCTCACCGAGTGCGACTCGGGGAACCCGTAGTTGGCGAACGCGGCCAGCTTCTCCCAGATCGCAACCGCCACCTCACCGGTGATGCCGTTGCGCGCCAGACCTTCATCGAAGCGCTCCCGCAGCTCCGCCATGCGGCGCACCGAACGCTTGGAGGCCATCGCCTGGCGCAACTGGTCGGCCTCCGCAGCACTGAATCCCGCAGCGTCGATCGCGATCTGCATCAGCTGTTCCTGGAACAACGGCACCCCGAGGGTCTTCTCGAGTGAGTTGCGCAACAACGGGTGCAGGTAGGTGACCGGCTCCTCGCCCTTGCGACGCCGGATGTAGGGGTGCACCGATCCCCCCTGGATCGGCCCCGGGCGGATCAGGGCCACCTCCACCACCAGGTCGTAGAAGCACCTCGGCGCGAGGCGCGGCAGGGTGGCCATCTGGGCCCTCGATTCCACCTGGAACACCCCCACGGTGTCGGCGCGGCACAACATCTCGTAGACCTCGTCCTGTTGGGGCAGGGTCGCCAGGTCGACCTCGACGCCGTGGTGTTCGGCCACCAGGTCGATCGCGTAGTGGATCGCCGAGAGCATCCCGAGTCCCAACAGGTCGAACTTGACCAACCCGGCCGCGGCGCAGTCGTCCTTGTCCCACTGCAGCACCGAGCGGTTCTCCATGCGCGCCCACTCGGTCGGGCACACCTCCACCACCGGGCGGTCACAGATCACCATGCCCCCCGAGTGGATCCCCAGGTGACGAGGCAGGTCCTCGAACCCGCGCGCCAGCTCCAGCACCGAGGGCGGTATGTGTTGTGCTTCCTGTGTTTCCCTCCCGGTGGGCACCCGGGTGCTACGCACCACGCCCACCTCCTCCGCAACATGGGGCCCCTGCCCCACGGCGGCCGTAGATGTTTCCCTCCCGGTGGGCACCCGGGTGCTACGCACCACGCCCACCTCCTCCGCAACATGGGGCCCCTGCCCCACGGCGGCCGTACCCCTCCCGGCGGACAGGGTTCCCCTCGGAGCGCTGTTCGGGTAGCGGTCCTCAGAGGGACTCGGGATGCCGCCCCAGCGGTCGAACTTCTTCGCGAAGGCGTCCTGTTGACCGGGGGAGAACCCGAGCGCCCGGGCGGCGTCGCGCACCGCGGATCGCGCCCGGTAGGTGATCACGTTGGCGACCTGCGCGGCGTGACTGCGTCCGTGGCGTTCGTAGACGTACTGGATGACCTCCTCGCGACGATCCGATTCGATGTCGATGTCGATGTCGGGTGGGCCGTCGCGCTCGGGTGACATGAACCGCTCGAAGAGCAGGCCCAGTCCCACGGCATCCGCGTTGGTGATGCCCAGGGCGTAGCAGACCGCCGAGTTCGCGGCCGATCCCCTGCCCTGGCAGAGGATGTCGCTGCGGCGACAGAACTCCACCAGGTCCCACACCACCAGGAAGTAGCCCGGGAAACCGAGGTGCTCGATCAACTCGAGCTCGTGGTCGATCTGGGCCCACGCACCGTGGACGCGTTCGGCATGGCGGGGACCGTAACGACTGGTGGCTCCCTGTTCGGTGAGGTACCGCAGGTACTGCGCTTCGCTGCGCGGGTTGCCGGCCTCGTCGGGTGGACAGGGGAACGGTGGCAACGAGGGCGCCACCAGCGAGAGGTCGAACGCGCAGCTCCCGGCGAGGTCGGCCGCGGCAGCGACAGCACCCGGGTAGCGGGCGAAACGCCGGTGCTGCTCAGCGGGTGAGCGCAGGTGTGCCATCCCGGCTGCGGGCAACCAGCCGTCCAGGTCCTCCATGGACCTCCTCGCGCGCACCGCGGCCATCGCGGCCGCCAGGCGACGATCAGAAGGCGTCGCGTAGTGGACGTTGTTGGTCACCACCGGCTGGAGCCCGCACTTCACCGCCAGGCGGGCCATGGCGTCGTTGCGGTGCGAGTCGAGCGGGTCGTTGTGGTCCCAGAGCTCCACGAAGGTGTTCTGCGCACCGAAGGCGGCCACCAGGGTACGCAGCTGTCGCTCGGCGGCTGCCGGGCCGCGCTGGACCAGCGCGGAGGGGACCGTTCCCTTGCGACAACCCGTGAGCACCGCCCAGTGCCCCCGGGCCCGACCCGATGCCGCCTCGGCGACGTCGGCGAAGCTGAGCTGCGGACGACCCTTCTCCCCCGCCATCTGCGCTTCGGAGAGCAACCTGCCCAGCTGGGCGTAACCGGTGGGATCACGGGCGAGGACCACCAGGTGACCGCCGTCGGGATCCGCGGGTCCCTGACGGGCAGAGGTCGACCCGATGGTGATCTCGGCGCCGAACACGCTCGGCAGGCCGAGGTTGCGTGCTGCCCCGGCGAAGCGCACCACTCCGTACAGGCCGTGGTGATCGGTGAGCGCCAGTGCCTCGAGATCGAGCCGTGAAGCCTCCTGCGCGAGCTGCTCGGGCATGGACGCACCGTCGAGGAACGAGAACGCAGAATGACAGTGCAACTCCGCGTACCGCTGACCCCTGACGGCCCTGCCGCGATGGGCTGACCGGGGCTGAGCGGTACGGGTCCGCGTCGACCGGGATGGCGCCCCACGATCCGGTCGGTCCGAGAGACGGCGTTCGATCTCACCCCAGGGAACCGGGGGGTTGTTGTAGCCCACCCGACGATTGTATCGAACATGTGTTCGCCCAACGACCGGGGATCACCGACACGCTCCGTGACACGACCGGGACACGACGCGGGACATGGCCGGGGCTCCGACTGGCCGACGAGCGCGCGGGAACCTAGCGGCCATCGCAGTACCCTGCCGTGGATGACCCCCCGAACAGCCACGGAGACCTCAGAACCACGAGACGATGCCGCACAAGAGGACAACGCAGCACACACCTCCGATACCGATCTGAGCGCGACCGATGTCCGCTGGGACCTCGACACGCTCATCGACGGCTCCGAGGTGGAGGACCTGCTCGCGCAGGCCGAGGAGATCGTCGATGAGCTCGCCGGTGCACGTGGCACGATCGCCGAACTCGATGCGGCCGGTCTCGCTGACCTGATGAGGCGCTCGGGCGAGCTCGAGGAGCTGTTGGGCCGCGTCGGCAACTACGTCATGTTGCGCTTCTCGGAGAACACCGCCGATCCGGCCCGTGGAGCCGCGATGATGGCGGTCGAGGAACGCTCCACCGCGATGGCCACCAAGCTCGTGTTCTTCGAGCTCGAATGGGCCGAGCTGCCCGAGGCGCGCGTCGAGGAGCTACTGGCCGACCCGCGGCTCGACTTCTGCGCCCACCACCTGCGCAACCTGCGTCGCTACCGACCCCACCTGCTCTCGGAGCCCGAGGAGAAGCTGCTCACCGAGAAGTCCGTCAGCGGAGCAGGCGCCTGGGTGCGCCTCTTCGACGAGCTCACCTCCGCGCTCACCGTGGAACTGCCCGGCGCGCTGGTCGACCGACCCGATTCCGGGACCGTCGAGGTGGGCCTCGAAGCCGGGCTCTCGCTGCTCCAGCACCCCGAACGGGAGGTCCGCGCCACCGCCGCATCCGCGGTGACCAACTCGCTGGCACCCGGGTTGCGCACCCGTGGATTCATCTACAACACGTTGTTGCTCGACAAGTCCGTCGATGACCGGCTCCGGCGCTATCCGCAATGGGTCTCGTCGCGCAACCTCGCGAACGAGGCGAGCGACGAGTCGGTCCAGGCCCTCATCGATGCGGTCATCGGGCGCTACGGGATTGCCCAGCGTTGGTACGAGGCCAAGGCGCAGGTCCTCGGCCTCGAGCGCATCGCGGACTACGACCGCATGGCGAGTGTCGCGGATGACGAATCGAGCATCGGTTGGTCGAAGGCCCGCAGCGTCGTGCTCGACGCGTACCACAGCTTCTCACCCGAGCTGGCCGACGTCGCCGGGCGGTTCTTCGAGGAGCGTTGGATCGACGCACCAGCGGGTGACGGCAAGCGACCCGGGGCGTTCTGCGCCTACACGGTGCCGTCGCACCATCCGTATGTGCTGTTGAACTGGACCGCGCGCAACCGTGACGTACTGACCCTCGCGCACGAGCTCGGCCATGGCCTGCACGCCTACCTGGCGCGCGACCAAGGGGTGTTCCACCAGAGCACTCCCCTGACCCTGGCGGAGACCGCATCGGTGTTCGGCGAGGCGGTGACCAACAACGCCCTGCTCGCCGGGATGACCGATCCCGCGGAGCGCTTCGCGCTGTTGGCATCCACACTCGAGGACTCGATCGCGACGGTGTTCCGCCAGGTGGCGATGAACCGGTTCGAGGACGCGGTGCACCGCGAGCGCCGCGAGGCCGGTGAGCTGTCGGTCGACCGCTTCGGTGAGCTCTGGGCACGGACCCAGACCGCGATGCTCGGCGACTCGGTGGAGCTGAGCGACGGCTACCACACGTGGTGGAGCTACATCCCGCACTTCATCGCGACACCCGGTTACGTCTACGCCTATGCCTACGGGCAACTGCTGGCGCTGTCGGTGTATGCCCGCTACCGCGAACAGGGCGAGGACTTCGTGCCCGCCTACCTGGAACTGCTGCGCGCCGGGGGCTCGCTGCCTCCCGAGGAGCTCGGCCTGATCGTCGAGTGCGATCTCGGGGATCCGGCGTTCTGGGACTCCGGGCTCGACATCGTAGAGGACCAGCTCGAGGCAACCCTCGAAGCAGCGCGGGCCGCCGGACGCCTCCACTGAGCACCGCGGGTCGGGGCTGCCCGACCACCCCACCGCCCCACGAGACACCTCGACACCGGTTCTCCGATTGCCGGTCGCTCCCGGCGGTCGACCATCCGCGCACCGCCACGCAGCGCGCAATAGCTTCTAGCGGAAGGCCGGACGAAGGGATCGAGGACCTTTCCCATGGTGGGGGTCGTGTGGCCGGCAACGAGCGAGCTTCGGGGGAACCCGGCACCATGACGACCTCAAGCGACATCTCGAGAGCCTTGCCCGGTCTCATGGACGCTCTGCGCGAAGGGGTGGCCATCGTGGCACCCTCGGGACACATCCGCTTAGCCAACGCGGCTCTGTGCGCTTTGGTCGGGCGATCGGTCGACGACATCGTCGGCAGCACCGTGCTCGATCCTCCCTGGAGCCTCGAATCCCCCTCGCTCGGTCCGATCGAGCCACATGATTCGCCCCTGGCCGCGGTGCTCCACGGATCACACGCACCCGAGACAACCGTTCTGTTGCACGGCACCAGTGAATCCCACTGGGTGCGGATCCGGGTCAGCCGGTCGAACCACTACGAGCCCGCGGACGGCTTCGTGGCGGTTTTCGAGAACCTGACCGAGGTGATGGAGGCCCGCGGAGAGCTGCACCGGATCCTGAACACGGACTCGTTAACGGGGTTGGCCACGCGCGAGCGCATCACCTCGGTCGTCGCGGAATCGCTGGGCAACCTGACGTGTGAGGGTCGCCCCGGACGGGTCGGGGTGCTGCACGTCGACCTCGACAGCTTCCGTCTGATCAACGACTCCTTCGGGCCGATCGTGGGCGACGCGGTTCTGGTGGAGATCGCAACACGTCTCGGTTATCTCGCCAACGCGAGGACCGAGGTCGGTCGCGTGGGTGTCGACGAGTTCCTCGTGGTGACCACATCGGAGGAGTCCGCTCTGGGCTTCGACGCGTCTCTGCGCGACCTGGCCGACCGGATCAGGCGCGAGGTCTCGCAACCCGTGCACCACGACGGCTTCGACCTCCACCTGACCGCCACGGTGGGCGCAGCGCGTGGCCCCGACGACGCCACCACCGCCACGGGGTTGCTCGCCGCGGCTGATCGTGCGGTGCGATCAGGCCGTCAGATGGGGCGGAACCAGTTCCGGTTCCACGACCTGACCATCGACATCCGCAGCCACCAGAACCTCCGACTGGACCGGGACCTGCGCATGGCCACCGCCAGACACGAACTCGAGGTGTACTACCAGCCGATCGTGGAGCTCCGCACCGGTCGCATGGCCGGAGCCGAAGCCCTGGTCCGTTGGCACCATGGTGAGCGCGGCCCCGTTCCACCCTCGCAGTTCATACCGACTGCGGAGGCCACCGGATCGATCGACGCGATCAGCGACTTCGTGCTGGGGACCGTCGCCGAGGACCTGCGCGGCTGGAACCGGGACCTCACGTTCCCCGCAGACGCACGCGTGTCGGTCAACATCTCCGCCGCGGAGTTCAACCGCTCGGACTTCCTCGACAGGCTGATCTCCGCGGTCGACTCCGCGGGGATCGACCCGGGTCGCCTCGAGCTCGAGATAACCGAATCGCTGCTGCTCGAGGACCTGATGGCCGCCGCAGAGCGCATCCGTGAGGTCGACCGGCTCGGCATGAGGGTCGCGATCGACGACTTCGGCACCGCGTACTCGTCACTGTCCTACCTCCACGAGCTGCCACTGCACACGCTCAAGATCGACCGTCGCTTCATCGGAGACTTCTCCGATGACCGCTCCGGAGCGATCGCTCGCACGATCCTCACCTTGGCGCACAACCTCGGTTTCATGGCGGTCGCAGAGGGTATCGAACACGAGTCGCAACGGTTGTTCCTCGCAACATCGGGGTGCCACATGGCCCAGGGTTTCCTGTTCGCGCCTCCGTTGCCCAAGGCGGCCTTCGAGCGCTACCTGACCAGGACCCCGGATCTCGCTACGCTCTGAGCGGACCGCTCCGGTGGCGTCCGGGGCTCAACTCAGGGGTACGACCGGGTCTGGGTTGCGAACGGCTGGTGGACGTGCCCTCAGGACCCTTGCGGCCGTTCGGGTTGCCAGTGCGCGGAAGGCAACGTCACCACGAAACAGGCTCCGCCCGAGGGCGCATCCTCGACGTGCAGGTGTCCACCGTGACGTTCGACGATCCGCCGCGAAAGGGCGAGTCCCAGGCCCGCGCCTCCGCGATCTCGCTGGCGCCCCTCCTCCAGTCGGGCGAAGCGCTGGAAGATCCGCTGCCTGTGCGCGGGATCGACGCCGTGGCCATCGTCGCTCACCCGCAGCACCACCCACGGGCCCTGTTCCTGCAGCGAGATCGCCACCGCTGTCCTCGCATGGCGTACCGCATTGTCGGTGAGGTTGCGCACCACACTGGTGAGCTCGCCCGGGTTGCCCCAGACCCTTCCGGCGGACACCGCGGACACGTCCACGTCCACACCGGTGAGTCGTCGAGCCTGGGGTAGCACGAGGTCCTCCATGTCGATCTCGCTGCGTCGGCCGATGCGCCCCTCCTCCAGGCGTGCCATCGCCAGCAGGTTGCCGACGAGATGGTCGAGGCGAGCGTCCTCGGCCAGGACGACCTCGGCGACGCGGCGCCAGTCCACATCGTCGGGATACCGCAGGGCGGTCTCGAGCTGCGCCTTGATGGAGGCTATGGGAGAGCGCAGCTCGTGGCTGGCGTCGGAGACGAACTGGCGCTGCGCGTCGGCAGACTGTTCCAGGCGTTCGAGCATCTTGTTCATGGTCTCGGCGAGCTCGGAGATCTCGTCGCTGCTCGGTGGCACCGGGACGCGTTCACCCAGGGTCGTGGCGCTGAGCTCCCGCACGCGCCTGCTCATCGCGGACACCGGGGCTAGCGTCCTGCCCGCCACCACCCATGCCATGCCGCCGGCCGCGAACACCAGCGCGGGCAGTACCACGAACAGCGCCCCGGTCAGGGCCTGCACCGATCGGGTGACGTCGGCCCTGGGGGTCACTGCGTGGATCGTGAGCGGGCCCACGTTGCTGTTGAGGCCCCGGGTGGACTCGATGTACCCCTCGCCCTCATCGGGCGGCAACAGGTTCCGGCCGAACAACTCGATGCGCCCCTGTTCGTCGACCACCGGATCGACTCCGGCGG
>CAYVYG010000148.1:0-7924 GCA_964454385.1 uncultured Microthrixaceae bacterium | reverse complement strand
GGATCACCGGCGTGCCAGGTGTGGGCAAGTCGACGTTCATCGACCAGCTCGGGGTCAACCTCACCGCCGCGGGCCACCGGGTGGCGGTGCTGGCGGTGGACCCGAGTAGCTCGCGTACCGGTGGGTCGATCCTGGGTGACAAGACCCGGATGGAGCGGCTGTCGGTCGACCCAGCAGCGTTCGTGCGCGCATCGCCCACGAGCGGGGCGTTGGGTGGCGTGGCCGGAGCCACCCGGGAGACGATCGTGTTGTGCGAGGCGGCCGGCTTCGACGTGGTCCTGGTCGAGACCGTGGGCGTTGGGCAGTCCGAGACGATGGTCGCCGACATGGTCGACATCTTCTGTGTGCTGATGCTGCCCGGAGCGGGTGACGACCTACAGGGCATCAAGAAAGGTGTGCTGGAGCTGGCCGAGCTCATAGCGGTAAACAAGGCGGACGGCGACAACCTCACCCGGGCGCAACAGGCTGCGGCCGACTACAAGCTGGCGCTTCACATCATGACGCCCGCTTCTCCGAACTGGAACCCACCGGTCATCATCTGCTCTGCGCTCGAGAACCGCGGTCTCGATGAGTTCTGGCGCAACGTGGAGTTGCATCGACGCAAGCTGTCAGAGACCGGGGAGCTCGCCGAGCGACGCCGTGACCAGCAGGTCCGCTGGATGTGGTCGCTGCTCGATGATCGCCTGAGGCGTGATCTGCGTGCGACGTCCGCGGTACGCGAGCACATGCACGACCTCGTGGAGGCGGTCAGGCAGGGGTCGGTGACGCCCACCATGGCAGCGGAGCGCCTCTGGGAGCTCTACAGGACCGGGTAGATCTGCCTGTCCGGTCGCCTTGATCGCGCGCTCGGCGTCGTGGTCGAGTTGAGCGATGGCTGGGCGGGCGGTTCGAGGGGTTCTGGGCGCGCTGGCGCTGGGGGCGCTGCTGGGCGCCGGCGCCTACATCGCCCTCGGTTCCAATGGTGGTGCTCGGCCGGGCAGACCACCCGGCGATGCCGTGGTGGCCTCTGCGAATCTCGAGCGTTCCACCGACAGGAGCGACGTGGAGAGAGCGGTCCTGCGCGTCGATGTCGAATCGTGCGGGAAGGTCCGCCAGGGCACGGCCACGATGATCCGCGCCCAGCAGGGGGCGATCGGCCTCACCAACGCGCATGTCGTGAGGGGAGCCGACTCGGTGCGCCTGAGCGGCGCAGGGTTGGGTGTGGCGGACGCGGCGGTGCAGGGGCACCCCGCCGGGGACGACCTGGCCACCGTCGACGTGTCCGTGCTCGAACCACCTAGCGATGCTCCGCTGCGCCCGGGTGGGACCGTACGTGTGGGCGATGTCGTCACGACCGCAGGCTTCCCCGATGGGCGCTGGCAGGTCCGCAGTGGCGTGGTGGTCGAGGTCGGACGCCGTCGCGTCTCGGGCGCGCCTTCGGAAGCCATCGTGGTCGACGTGCCCGCACGAGCGGGTACATCGGGTGGTGTGGTGCTGGACCGTGACGGGCACGCCGTGGGTCTGATCGCGGAGAGCGAACCCCGCACCGGATACACCGTCGCGTACCCGATCGATGAGGTGTTGGCGTCGGAGCGCGACCGTTCGGCTGATGGCTCCCTGGGCTGTTCGGGTTGAACCGCACCTCTGCCGGTTGACGGTTAGGCCACTCAACAGGTCGGCGCCACACCCGGCGCGTTCTGCGAACCGACGAGCTCGCCCTCCACGTAGAGGTCGAAGCGGTACTCGACGGGCGCGCACGCACGAGGGGTGTCGAGCGTGATCGGTTCCCCACGTCCTGCAGTGGTTCCTGCGTAGAACAGCTCGGGTGGCTGCACGAAGGTGGCGCCCGGCGCGGGACGCTCGTAGCCGACGACCGCGAGCGCCGTCTCGTCGTCGACACCATCGATCGCGAACCGCAACGTCGTGGTGTCGTCCGCGAACGTTGCGTCGAGCACCTCGAAGCTCGCCTGGGACGCCGCGTCCGCTTCGAGTGGCCGGTCCACTGCGGCCTCGGTGGCGGTCGCGACGGCCTGACGGGCGAATGACCGGGCCAGTTCATCGCGGGCTGGTTCCTTGTTGCGTACCACCTCGAGCAGGCTCAGGTACTGGGCCATGATCGTGCGGGTCCGCACGGGGCCGAGGTCGGCGAACTTGTCCTTGGCGCGATCCAACCAGGACTGCGCCTCTTCGGGGTGGTCCCGGGCGATGTCGACCGCTGCGTGCCACAGGTAGAGCTCGACTGCCAGATCGTTGAGCTTGATCGCGTCGTCCAGGAGGGCATCGGCGCGGTCCCAGCGGCCACCGAGCGTTGTGACGAGCCCGGCGACCGCGAGGGTCTTGGGGTCCTCGTCGCCTCCGGCGTCGATCGCGGCGAGGATGTCGTCGACCGCCGGTTCGATGACCTCGGGCGCGGTGTCAGTGACAGCGAGGGTTCTCAACAGATCCGGGTTGGCCTCCACCAAGGTGGCGAGAGCGCGACCCGTCAGTGCCGGTACGTAGTCGGGCGTGGTCCCGAGCGCGGTCGAGAAGTGCGATCGGGCTCTTGACGCGTGGTCGTTGTCGAGTGCGGTCTGGCCGGCTGCGGTGGCATCGATCGTGTCCTCGCGGACCCCGGGCACCTCGTGTGACCAGATCACCCCGGCCCAGCCGGCACAGAAGATGGCGAGCAGCATCCCCGGTACGGCCACCGGTGGCCGCAGCTTCCGGCCGATCACGAGGGTGAAGCCGATCAGGAACACCGCGATCGCGAGCACCGTGAGAACCGTCTCGTACTGGGACGCCTTGGCGTTCCAGGTGATCCTCGTCTCCACGGTCGAGGACTGGCGCAACTGCAGGGCCCGGGCCCGCCGTTCGAGCTCGCTCGGACCCGGCCCGGATCCGTCGAGCGCGCTCGACACGGCAGCCTCGGCGCTCCCGGTGCGCTCCGCTGCCCTGGCGGGATCGACATCGATCCCGAGGCTCTCACCGAGCGTCACCGGGTCCGCGAACACCGCGTGGGAGCCGAGGGCACCGATCTCTGCTCGTGCTTTGTCGAGACCGGCACGCACTCCCTTGGACAACACGTCGGCTGACTGGGCTTCGACTGCCTGCCGGGTGGCCTCACGTGTGGTCCTCGACTCGTTCGTAGCGGCGTCTGCCTGCATCACCGCGATCCAAGCACCGAGGATCGTGATCACTGCGAGCGTGATCCCGATCCGGCGCTTGTAGCGTGACTCGGACTTCTCGTCGGGATCGCCGCGGTCCTCGGCCGGGTCGGCACTGTGTTCGGTCGGGTCGGCGGTGTGTTCGGTCGGGTCGGCGGTGTGTTCGGTCGGATCGCCCATGTCAGGTCACGCTCGGAAGGACTGCGATCAGTGTCACCACGTAGACCACTCCACCTATGGCGAACCCGGTGAGGCGGGTGGCGCGATGCCGGGCCAGCTCTGCCACGGTGTACCCAGCCGCAGCGATCAGCATGAACACCGTTGCGTGGCGCAGCGTGAGCACCCGGGCACGGGTCTGGTCGGCACGTGTCGCCCACTCGTCTGGATCGAGCACTCCCGGGGAGGTCACCCCGGTGGCTGCCTGCGCCTTGAGTGATTCGAATCGCTGTTGGATGTCGAAGCCCATGGCTCCGGTCTTGTCGTCGCCACCACTGACCTCGCTGCGCAGGAGCTCCTGTTGGCCGAACACGCCCTGTGCTTCGGCCAGCTCAGCTGCGGTCGAGACGGTGCGCTGCGCCTGTTCTTCGAGGTCGGCCGCCACGTCGTCACGGCCCTGCTCGGTGGCTTCGGTCGCGAGGTCCCGCAGCGCAGCGGCCTGGGCCAGGTCGGCCACGTAGGTCACATAGGCGCTTGCCTGGGCGGTGGTCGCGAGTCCGGCTTCGGTCACCTCTCGCTGCTGGGTGATCGTTTGACCGACCGCTTGGCGGTCCTCGTAGGCGGCCGACGAACCGAGCTGGCCGGCCCGCCAGGTGAGCAGCCCAGCTGTTATCGTCACCAGGCCGATCAGGGCGGGCACCAGCCATCTCGGCAGGGTTCGAGCTTCGGCGTCATCACCTGTGGTATCGGCCCGAGTGTCCGGGTCGTCCTGGGTGGTCGGTCGATCTGCTGGTTCGTCTGCCACGGCTGTCATCCACCAAGGAGCCACGGAACGCCCGGGCTGGGATCAGAGAGCCAGATTCTTGCTCCAGTGCTGACCGGCCGACAACTCCCGAGGTGATCCTGTCAGACTGCTGCGATGCCCGACCAGGAAACCGGGGACACTGGCTCGCCGGCAAGGACCGACGCTGGGTCTTATGTTGGGCGTACAGACGTTGGGCGTACAGACGTTGGGCCCGATGCGAGGCGTGTCGCGGTGAGGTTGACCAAGGACGCGGCGCGTCAGATCCGCGGCGGGCATCCCTGGGTGTTCGACGCCTCAGTCATCTCGGTCCGGCCTGCGGGGCGCGTCGGTGACCTGGCGGTGGTCTTCGACGATCGCCGCAGGTTCATGGCGATCGGCCTGTTGGACCCGGACTCCCCGATCCGCGTGAGGGTCCTCCACCACGGACGCCCGACGCCCATCGACGGATCGTTCTGGTCCGCCCGCCTGCGATCCGCGCTGGCTCGGCGCAGATCGCTCGAGGACGACCCGGGCACCGATGCGTACCGCTGGGTGCACGGTGAGAACGACGGGCTACCAGGGCTGGTGCTCGACCGTTACGGGTCGGTGGTGGTGGCCAAGGTGTACAGCGCGGCCTGGGTGCCTCACCTGCGGCCGGTCCTTGACACCATCGACTCGCTCGTGTCGCCCCAAGCGGTGGTGCTGCGGCTTGCACGCAACGTCGAGGGCCACTGTGGGTTGCGCGACGGCCAGGTGGTCTCGGGGGAGCTTCCGGACCGCCCGGCGCAGTTCCTTGAGAACGGCCTCGTCTTCGAAGCCGATGTCCGCAGAGGTCACAAGACCGGCCACTTCCTCGACCAGCGTGACAACAGGGCCCGGGTGCGCGCACTTTCCGCTGGCGCGCGGGTGCTCGACGTGTACGCCTGCACCGGTGGGTTCTCGCTCAACGCTGCAGCCGGAGGTGCGAGACTCGTGCACCTGGTCGACGCGAGCGCGCCCGTTCTGGCCGGTGCCCGCCGGAACATGGAGCTCAACACGTCGTCGCCCGGGGTCCGCGCGTGCAGGTCCGAGGCCACCGTGGGAGATGCGATCGAGGTGATGACCGCGCTGGCTGGCGCCGGCAGGCGCTTCGACATCGTGATCGTCGACCCGCCGTCGTTCGCATCGAGCCGGGGCCAAGTGCCCCGGGCGCTGCGCGCCTACGCGAAGCTCACCGAGGTGGCGTTGCGCCTCCTGGAAACGGGTGGTCTGCTGGTACAGGCGTCGTGTTCGGCCCGGGTGGGTGCCGGCGAGTTCGCGCGCACCGTGCGGAGCGCCGCCCGCGGGTCGGGGTTTGCGCTGTCGGAGGTGGTGCTCACGGGCCATGGCATCGACCATCCGATCGGCTTCCCCCAGGGCAGGTACCTCAAAGCGGTCTTCGCGAGAGCCGAACCGACGGCGAACTGAATGGTCTCATCGCCGGATTCAGTGGCTCAGGCCATTCAGTTCGCTCGGGTGGCTCGTGGTCGATCCCGTCATGGGCTGAGGGCGGTTTTCTCGCGGCGGGTGCCGGTCAGGAAGCCCGGGGCGCGCTCGATGCGTGCCATCAGCGGGCCGATAACCGCCAGGATGAGCACGTAGGCCGCGGCCAACCGAGCCAGACCGGCTTCGATGCCCGCCACCGTGCCGAGCCCTGCGATCACGATCGAGAACTCGCCGCGTGCGACCAGTGTCGTGCCGGTGCGCCAGCGGCCGTTGATGCCGATTCCCGCCTGCTTGGCCACGTACCAACCGGTGACCAACTTGGTGACGATGCCCACCAGTGCGAGCAGTATCGCGGGCACCAACACCCCTGGCAGTTCGGTGATGTCGATCGCCAGCGCGAACGCGAAGAAGAAGATCGCCGCGAACAGGTCCCGCAGGGGGCCGATCACCGCCGCGGCGCGGTGCTGTGCGGGCCCGGAGATCGCGACACCCACCAGGAACGCCCCCACCGCGGCTGAGATCTCCACCTGTTGGACCAGACCACCGACCAGCAGCACCGAACCGAACACCGACAACAGCACCACCTCGTCGCCCGCGTTGTCGGAGCGCCGTTCGAGCAGGTCGCTGATCGGCTGACCCCAGCGGCTGAGCACCACGAGGATCGTGAGCACGACCGCCAGGGCGATGCCGACGTCACGCAGACCGTGGAGCATCGACGAGCCGATCAACAGCACCGACACCACCGGCAGGTAGATCGCCATCACCAGGTCCTCGAACACCAACACGGTGAGGATGTGGGGTGTCTCACGGTTGCCGATGCGGTCCAGGTCGCCGACGAGCTTGGCGATCACACCCGATGACGAGATGTAGGTGACCCCGCCGAGCAGCACCGCGGCGGTCGGGCCCCAGCCCAGCAGCAGCCCGGCCGCGAGGCCTGGCAGGAAGTTCGCCACCAGGTCGAACACCCCACCGCCGGCTCCCTTGCGAAGGGCGGTGGTCAGCTCGCGGGGTGTGTACTCGAGACCGAGGGTGAACAACAACAACAGGACCCCGATCTCGGCGGCCAGGGATGCGAAGTCGCCTGACACGTTGAGCTCGAGGGGGCCACCCGCGCTGGCCACCAGGCCCGCCAGCAGGTACAGGGGGATCGGGCTGATGCGCAGCCGACCGGCCAGCCATGCGAGGACAGCGAGGGCCAGCAGGTCGATGCCGAGCTCGAGGAACGCCGTGGTGGTGTCCGCACCAGCGGCGGCGAAGATCATGGGAGGGTCACGGAGCCGTGCTCGACAACAGGGCCTCCAGGCGTCGCACGCCCTCGGCGCTGCCCACCGCGACCACCACCGCCCCGCCGGGAAGTATCTCCTCGGGCCCGGGGCCGGGTACCGAGTGGTCACCGTCGATGATCGCGGCCACCGTGGCTCCCGTGCGGCTCCGCAGCCGGGCATCACCGATGGACACGCCGGCGACCTCGGATGCGGGATCGATGCTCACCCAGTCGATCGCCAGGCCTTCGAGGTTGACCAACGTGGAAGCCGCATCATCCTTGATCCTGTCGGCGCCGAGCAGGTCGGCCAGCACGTCGCTGTCGGATTCGTCGAGTGGCACAACCGACCGGCAGACATCGGGGTCGTCGCGGTCGTACAACAACAGGTCGCGGGTTCCGGTGCGGGTCTCGATCACCCCGAGGCGCATGCCACCCCTGGTGGTGAACTCACGTCTCACCCCGATGCCGGGTAGTTCGGTCTCGTCGATCTCAGCCATCGGTCACCTCCACGGCTCGGTTGCCGGCACCCCGGTGGAGGGGCGACGACCCGACCACAACCATGGCACGGTCACGCCTACCGGATCTCTCAGCCGGGGATCTCAGCGAGGATCCGGTTGAACGTGGTGCTCGGGCGCATGACCGAGGTGACCACGTCCTCGTCGGCGAGGTAGTAGCCACCCAGGTCCACCGGTGGTCCCTGTACGGCTTCGAGATCGGCGACGATGGTGTCCTCGGCGGATTCGAGTGCCTCGGCCACCGCTGCGAAGCGCTTCGCGATCTCGGCATCGGTGCTCTGGTCGGCCAGCGCTCTCGCCCAGTACATCGCGAGGTAGAACTGGCTGCCACGGTTGTCGAGCTCACCCACCTTGCGGGAGGGGGAGCGGCCTTCTTCGAGCAGCCGGGCGGTGGCAGCATCGAGTGCTTCGCCGAGCACCGCTGCGCCGGCGTTGTCGAACGCATCGGCGAGGTGCTCCAGCGAGGCCGCCAGGGCGAGGAACTCTCCCAGGGAATCCCAGCGCAGGTGGTTCTCGGCCACCAGCTGCTGCACGTGCTTGGGGGCGGAACCGCCCGCGCCGGTCTCGAACAGCCCGCCACCGGCCATCAAGGGCACCACCGAGAGCATCTTGGCCGAGG
>CAYVYG010000147.1:0-7927 GCA_964454385.1 uncultured Microthrixaceae bacterium | reverse complement strand
GAAAACCGTTGAGGCTTCACGGTCTCCGGGGGTTCGAATCCCCCTCCCTCCGCTCCCAGAACCCTTGGCAACACTGGCATCGCGGCATTCGGTGGCCGGCGGCCTCCACAGCCCGAACGTGCCCGAAAGCCGGTTTCTGCCCACAATCTGCCCACAACTCTCGATGCATCTGGGCACCTTTGGTGAGCGGTGGCAAAGGCCACTTGACGCGCGGTGCGCGAAAGCGACGGTCGATGGCCGTGCTGCACGACACCTACGCGGGTGTGTTCGCCGAAGCCGACGAGGTCGAACGGGCGCGCATCGGAGCCGCCTTGGGGTGACTCGGTGATCGGCGCGGCTGGACGAACGCTGCGTGACACCTGTGCGCGCCCACTGGGTGTCCCTATCTGGCCGCCCGGTGTTCCGGTGTCGCTACGCGCTCCTATGGTCGCAAGCACGCCGTCGAAAGGAGACCGACCATGCGGCTGGTGATGCGGTTCGACGATCAGGTCAACCCGCACGACGACCTCGTTCTTCGTGCGGGCGGAGGTGACGTCGATGCTCTCACTCGGAGCGCGGTCGAGAACGCTCGAGGCTACGAGCACCTCGTGGCTGCGGGTCACATGCGCAGCGTGTTCACCATCTCGGTGAACATCCCGCGAGAAGGCGTGGCCGGTGCCGAGGAGATCCTCGGGTCTCCCGCCTACATCAGGTACAAGCCGTACCTTCACGCCGAGGCGCGGCACCTGCTCGAGCTCGACTTCGTCGAGATCGTGGCCACGACGCCGACAGAGGAAGGCGTTGAGCCCGGGCCGTTGGACCTCTGCCACTTCGACATCGTTGTCGACGCGGCTGACGGGACCGAGTTGCGGGCCCGCATCGCTGAGGTGCGGACCCTCTTCACGAAGGAACCGAACCCGATCCGCTCGGGTACAATCGACCCAGGAGGTCCCGATGCCTGACACGACCATCCACGTGGACTTCACCAGGTTCACGAGCGCCGGCTACGGCACGATCTACGGCCCCAAGACCGAAGGTCTCCGAGTGGGGCAGCTCATCGCGATCACTGACGACGAAGCCGACACCATCGAAGCTGAAGTCCTCGAGGTGTGCGGCGACGCAGCCAAGATCCGCGCCCACTGGGACAAGGTGCTCCACACCGCCTGACGTCCAATCCGACCCGTCGATCCGCATGGCCCGAGTGAGCATCCGGGTCTGGTCCGTTGTCCGAAGTGGACTAGGAGCGTGGGTCGGTAACCCAGACTCGGTGCATGAAGATGCAGCAGCTGCTGTGGTGTCCGAGGAAGGGTCGTCGATCGCTTCCGCTCGCCAAGGCAAACGGCGTCGCAAACAAGTCTTGAGAACCGTTGAGGGTTGAGGCTTGAGGCTTCACGGTCTCCGGGGGTTCGAATCCCCCTCCCTCCGCTCGGAACTGATACTGCTGGAGCCAGCCGTCGTGCTCACCGCAGCCACACCTGTCGGTGCGCGAGAACCTAGAGTCGACGTGTGTTGGACGAGGCGCTGTCCGTGGTGGTCGTCGAGGACGACCCGATGATCGCCGAGCTGATCAACACGGTGCTGTCGGATTCCGGACTGCTCTGCTCGACGGCGTCAACTGCCATGGGAGCTCTGGAGCTCATCGAGTCCGAGGATCCAGACATCGTGTTGTTGGATCTGGGGCTGCCCGATGCCGACGGCACCCAAGTGCTCCGATCCATCCGGGAACGGGGCCTCGACATCGGGGTCATCTGTGTGACAGCCCGGTCCGACGAGGTGGACCGCGTGCTCGGATTCGAGTTCGGCGCGGACGACTACGTCACGAAGCCCTTCTCGCCGCGCGAACTGCTCGGAAGGGTCCGGGCACTGGGTCGGAGGATCACAGCGTCAGCCGACTCGGCGACACCGGAACAGGGCGTCGTGGGCATCGGGGACCTCGAGGTGGATCGCGGTCGCCGTGAGGTTCGAGTGAAGGGATCACCGGTCGCGCTGACGCCGATCGAGCATGACCTGATCGCACATCTGGTCGCGAACCGAGGGCTTGCTCTGAGCCGAACCCAACTCCTGGATGCCGTCTGGGGGCACGACTGGCTCGGAGAGAGCAGAACCGTCGATCTCCACATCGGCCAGGTCAGGCGGAAGCTCGGGTCTGCGATCACCATCACGACCGTCCGCGGAGTGGGATACCGACTCGAATGAGTCCCGCCAACCGCAGGTCGTTCCGCTCCCGACTGCGTCGGTACTTCGCGATCGCGGTGCTCACCGCGTTCGCCGTGGCGACCGCCACGACCCTGGTCCTCGTGCGTCGGTCCAACGAACAGGCGACGATCACCGAGACCGCGGCCACCGCGCGGGCCGGGGCTGAGACCGTCCGAGTGCAGATCACGGCTTTCATCGATCCGGGCGGCAGACCCCTCACTGCGCAGATACTGACCTTCGTCGATCTGCTCGAGTCGGCGCTGGCGCTGCAGAGCTCCGAGATCGTCCGGGTCACCGACCTGGGCATCAGCGCGGTGAAGCCGAACTCGCCGCTGTTCGACGTGGAGACTCCCATCGCCGGTGTGCCCGTGTCGATCCTCGAACCGGCCCTGCTCGATCACGCAGACGGCTTCACGACGATCCAGGGTCGCAGGGTGGTGGCCGTCGAGCCGGTGCTGTTCACTGCAGCGGAAGCCGAGTCGCTTCAACTTGGTGAGGACCTCATCGCCGTGGTGGCGACCCAGGAGCTGGGTCCTGCCGGCCTGGGGAGTGCGGGCAAAGCCCTCCTGGGTGCGGGAGCTGCTTCCCTGGTTGCGGCTGCGCTCATCAGTGAGCTACTTGCCCGTCGGGTCAGGAAACCCCTTGCTGCGGTGGTCGAGGCCAGTGGCTCGATCAGCTCCGGTGAGCTCACTGCACGTGTCGAGCTACCCCGATCCGTCGATTCAGAGGTCGCTGAGCTCGCAACTGCGATCAACGAGATGGCGGACCGCCTCGAACACGCACGCGATGAGCGACAGCGGTTCCTGATCGACGTATCACACGAGCTCCGCACTCCGCTCACTTCGGTGATCGGATACGCGGAGCTTCTCGAAGAGGGGCAACTGACCGGCGATGACGGCGTGCGCAAGGCCGCTGTGGTGATAGGCCGCGAAGCGACGCGGATCCAACACCTGGTCGAGGACCTGATCACGCTGACACGCCTGGACTCATCGGAGCTCCATGTCGAGTCGACCTTGTTCGATCTCGGTCAGGTCTGCAGTGAAGTCGCCGCGGCCCTGGGTCCCCGAGCTGTTGCGAAAGGGATAGAGCTGACAGTCCGAGGGGATGCCGTGGAGGTGGCGGCCGATCGATTCCGTACCCAACAGATCCTGTCGAACCTCCTCACCAACGCCCTCGACTTCGCAGCATCGTGGATTGTGGTCGAGATCACCTCGGACGATCACTGGGGAGTGGTGTCGGTCACCGACGACGGGCCGGGGATCGGCATCGACCCCGACCGCGTCTTCGAGCGTCGGGCGGCAAGCGACGGGCCGCGTGACACCCAGGGCAACCTGGGGATCGGTCTTTCGATAGTCGCCGGTCTGGCTGAGGTGATGGGTGGCACCGTCGACTGCGAGGAGCCTGGCGCGGAACCCGCTCGCGAAGGATCACCACAGGGCGGAACCAGGTTCGTACTTCGCCTGCTTCACCCAGCCACTCCCAGGTAGTCCGAAGTGGAGATGTCGAACTCCGGGAACACCGTGGCCAGGTTCGACGCGTTTCCGGCCAGCCGATCCACGACCTCGGCGAGGACCACCCGATAGTCGGTTGTCACCGCAACGTCACCGCGGTCCAGCGCACCGGCGGCGAGGCCCGGCCACTCACCGAAGACCCCGCCGGAAACACCTCCGCCCAGCACCGTCATCACGCTGGCGTGCCCATGGTCTGTGCCGCCGTTGGTGTTCTGTTGGACGCGACGGCCGAACTCGGTCATCACCACCACCGTGACATCATCATGACGTGTCGGGATCGCATCCCAGAAGGCCGAGATCGCGGTTGTGAGCGGATCCAGTTGATCCACCATCCGGCCGCCGTCGACTGTGCCGGCGGCGTCGTGGAGATCCCAACCACCCGAGTCGATCGTGATCCCGCGAACACCGATGTCGGCATTGAGCAACTGAGCTGCCTGCCAGAAGTCCGATCCCACGCGCTGGGTCCCGAACTCCGGCGGGGTCGGAGAACCATCGAGACCGTTCGCAGCCAGTTCGTCGAGCACCCCGAACGCGGCAATCCCGGCGTCGCCCAGCAGTCCGGAAGCCGGGTCCGCGTAGCAGGTGCGCACGGCCCGCTCGATCCCGGGGCCGGCGGTCCGACCACCGGCGGCACCCAGGGAGAATGTCTCCAGATCCTGCAGGCCGATCGCTGTTGGCAGCCCGAGCATCGACTTCGGAACGAGGCGGCCTATGCCCACGGCTTCGAGCGTCTCACCGGTCTTGCTGCTCTGGAGGTGTCGGCTCAACCAACCATCGGAGAGATCGCGGTCATCGCCGCTCGCGGCTTCCATCAGTGCCATGGCGTCGAAGTGGCTGCGAGATGGATCCGTTGAACCCGACGCAGGGATGAACGCGATCTTCCGTTGGTCCCAGAGCCTGCCGAGAGGAGCTGCCGCGGGGTGCAGTCCGAAGGTGCCATCGAGCTCCAGGACGCGATTGGCGGGGATCGCGATATCGGGCCGAGCAGCGGCGTAGTCCTCGTCTCGGTATGGCACGAGGAAGCTCAAACCGTCCATCGCGCCACGCAGGAACACCGCGATGATGGTGTGGTCAGCCATTGCAGACTCTCCTTGGTCAGCGGCGCTGGGCGGAGGGTGAAACGAACAGGACTGCGGCGAGGTCCGCCACGGAATCGAACATCGCAGGTGTCACTGGCTCGTCCGATTTGGCCCCGATGACCTCGAGACAGGCGTTGAACGACGCCTCGTCGGTCTTCAGGCCGAGGATCCGGGCGAGGTCCTCCACGAGCTCGCCCGCCGTCTCGGAATCCCGGGGGGTGATCGTGGCTGTGTCGAACTCGACTCCGGGAAGGTCGCGCTGGGTGAGGGCGAGCGACGTGTTCCAGCGTTGCAGCATCAGACCCGAATTGAGCCACGGCTGAGCAACATCGGGTGGTCCGTCGGGTGTCGGCCACTGGTAGGGGGGCTCTCCCATCGCGGACAGGGCGGAGAGCAACTGCGGCATGGGCCTGCCGTCGGGTTGAACACTGAGACCAACCCCCTGCGCACGGGCCTGGGCTGCGAGCAGTTCGAAGGGCCTTCGCACCTTCTGGCCGACGCTCCCGTCGAACTCCGCGCTGAGCAGGATGTGGCGCATCACCGGTGCCATGTGGGTGTCGTTGTCCAGGTACACCTCTGCTGTCGAATCGATCAGCGACTGAGGTGGCGAGTCCGCGACGAAGTGCCCGCAGAGCTTCTTGGCCAGGAACGAGGCCGTCGACGCGTGGTGTGCCAGATGGCGCACGAACGACTCACCCGCGGCCTGGCCGGTCTGCGATCCGGGGACCCAGCCGAGGACCTCCTCGAAGTCGCCCATCGAATGCCACTGGGCCCGAAATGTCATCTGTGCCGTGTCCCGGTCGACGGTCCACCCACTCAGAAGGTGGGCGACCTCTTGCACATCGCGCTCGTCGTAGCCGCCGTCCACTCCAACGGTGTGAAGCTCCATCAGCTCTCGTGCGTGGTTCTCGTTGGGGACGTTGTCGCCATCGGCGCGACTGGTTGCGTTGTTCAGGTACACGAGCATCGCGGGACTCGAGACCTCCGCGAGCAACAGGTCCTCGAACCGTCCGAGTGCATGTGCCCGAATCACCTCACGCTCCTCGGTGCCTCTCAGGTAGAGCTCCGGTACGTTGCCGGCATCGACGTTGAAGTGATCGGACCAGAAGCCGACCATCACCTCGTGGAGCTGTCGGTTGGAATGGGTGGCACGCAGGAGGCGGGCCGTCGTGGCTTCCTGAAGTATGCGAACTCGAGACGACTCGTAGTTGTCGCGCAACTCGAACGGACCCATCGAGATCGAGGGGAATGCTGACAACATGGCTTCGACCTCCGAGTCGTCGATCGAGGAAGGATCGAGCTGCCGGTCGAGCCATTGCGATCTACCCATCGTGTCCAACTCGATACGGGAGTCCGGCGTCGGCCCGAAGGTGGCCCGTCGCAGCATGTGATCGACCAGGTCTTCGGGACCTGGGGGAGTCGATGTGGAAGCGGTCGTCGTGGCGGTCGTGGCGGTGTCTCCTCCTGGGCTGCATGCGGCAGCGAGCACAGGTCCGATGACCGTTCCGAGCAACATCGCCCGCCTGTTGAGAGAGGGGGGTTCGGAGATGGGTTCCTGAACCGCTACGGGGTGCCGGCTGTTCGTGCTGCGCATTCGATCCACCTTCTCGCGAGGTAGATCCCAGTGAAGCAGCGCCATGTCAGCGTGCTGTCAGCGAATTGTCAGGATCCTGTATGGAACGAGCGCTCATGGGTCGTCCACCACGGGAAGCCACCGGGTCACACCAGGGCGTGGTCGAGCACCTCGGTGACCTGCGATGCCAGATGGACCCGCAGTCCCTCGAGCACGTCATCGGGCACGTCATCGAGGTCGGCTTCGTTGTCGGCCGGGATCACCACCTCGGTGATACCGGCGCGGTGCGCGGCGAGCAGCTTCTGCTTCACGCCGCCGATCGGCAGCACCCGACCGATCAGGCTGACCTCGCCGGTCATCGCCACCTCGGCGCGCATCGGCCGACCGGTGAGAAGCGACGCGAGCGCGGTGGTCATCGTCACACCCGCCGAGGGTCCGTCCTTGGGAACCGCTCCGGCCGGGAAGTGGATGTGGAACCGCCCCCGGTGCAGGGCATCGCCGGGGTCGACCTCCCCGTCACCAGACAGACGGTCGCGGATGACATCGGGGTTCGCCCGCAGGTACGACAACACGATCTGACCGGACTCCTTCATCACGTCGCCGAGTTGACCGGTCAGCTCGATCGCCGCGTCGATCGGCCGTTCGGCCGAGGCCTCGTGATCATCCACCCTGGCGGTCTCCACGACCAGCACATCACCGCCGGCGCCCGTCACCGCGAGACCGGTCGCCACGCCGGCGACACCTTCCGGGCGATCCTCGTCCACGCGGTGGCGTGGGCGACCGAGCAGTTCACGCACGTCGTCCACGTCGACCACGGTCGGTGACCCGCTCACTGCGTCGTCCTCGGTGGCGACCCTGGTGGCGAGCTTACGCATCACGGTCGCGATCTTGCGTTCCAGGCCGCGCACGCCGGCTTCGCGGGTGTAGCCCTCGATGATCGCCTGCAATGCCTCGTCGGTGATGCTCACGTTGGCGAGATCGAGCCCTGCCGCATCGAGCTGGCGAGCCATCAGGTGGTCCCGCGCGATCGCCACCTTCTCCGCGGTGGTGTAACCGTCGATCCCGATCACCTCGAGACGGTCGAGCAGTGCGGGCGGGATCGTGTCCGCCACGTTCGCGGTCGCGATGAACACGACGTCGGAGAGATCGACGTCGAGCTCGAGGTAGTGGTCACGAAATGTCGAGTTCTGCGCCGGGTCGAGCACCTCCAACAGTGCCGAGGACGGGTCGCCCCGCCAGTCGGAACCGACCTTGTCGATCTCGTCGAGCACCATCACCGGGTTCATCGCACCTGCTTGTTCGATCGCCTTGACGATCCGCCCGGCACGGGCGCCGACGTAGGTACGGCGGTGACCTCTTATCTCGGCTTCGTCACGCACACCACCGAGTGCCACCCGCACATATGGACGCCCCAGCGCTGCCGCAACGGATCTTCCGAGTGAGGTCTTGCCGACACCGGGTGGACCGACGAGCGCGAGGATCGCTCCCTTCCCGCTGGGCTCGGTCCCATCAACGACAGCCGATGCGTGGTCGCGTTCGGTGCGCAGCTTGCGCACCGCCAGGAACTCGACGAGACGTTCCTTGATCTC
>CAYVYG010000146.1:0-7954 GCA_964454385.1 uncultured Microthrixaceae bacterium | reverse complement strand
CCCTTCTTCAGGCTGCGCGGCATCGGTTCACCTCACCTCAGCGACGCGAGCCGCGGGTGCGGCGACGTCGGACGATCAACTTCTGGGACGGCTTGTTGGTATCACGGGTGCGCCCTTCGGGCCTCCCCCACGGCGACACCGGATGGCGACCACCGGAGGTCTTGCCCTCACCGCCACCATGTGGGTGGTCGACCGGGTTCATCGCCACACCACGGGTCTGGGGCCTGACGCCCTTCCACCGGTTGCGACCGGCCTTGCCGATCTTCACCTGGTCGTGCTCTGCGTTGCCGACCACGCCGACGGTCGCGCGGCAGTCGATCGGCACCCGGCGCATCTCGGTCGAGGGCAGTCGAAGGGTGGCGAAGTCACCTTCCTTCGCCACCAGCTGGACGCTGGCACCCGCGGAGCGGGCCATCTTGGCCCCCGCTCCGGGTTGCAGCTCCACGTTGTGCACCGTGGTCCCCACGGGGATGTAGCGCAGCGGGAGCGCGTTGCCGGCGCGGATCTCGGCGCCCTGACCGGACTGCACCGTGTCGCCCACCGACAGATCACGCGGGGCGATGATGTAGCGCTTCTCACCGTCCGCGTAGTGCAACAGCGCGATGCGGCAGGTGCGGTTCGGGTCGTACTCGATGGCGGCGACCTTCGCCGGCACCCCGTCCTTGCGGCGCTTGAAGTCGATCACGCGGTACTGGCGCTTGTGGCCCCCGCCGCGGTGGCGGCTCGTCTTGCGCCCGTAGTTGTTGCGGCCCCCGGTGCTCGTGCGGGGAGCGAGCAACGACTTCTCGGGCTTGTCGCGCGTGAGCTCGGAGAAGTCCGAGGAGGTCTGGAACCGCCTGCCGGGGCTCGTTGGCTTGCGCCTGCGTACTCCCATTGTCAGCTCCCCTCGAAGAGGTCGATGGAGCCGTCCGCCAGGGTGACGATGGCCCGCTTGGTGTCCGCGCGACGGCCGTAGGTGAACGAGCGGCGGTTGCGGATCCGCTTGCCCTTGCGGTTCAGGGTGTTCACCTTGAGAACCGTCACTCCCGGCCAGATCGTCTGCACAGCGTCACGGATCTCGGGTTTGGTCGCCTCCGGGGCCACCTCGAAGGTGTAGACGTTCGCATCCAGCAGCCCGTAGGACTTCTCGGACACGACCGGTCGCCGAATCACATCGCGTGGATCCTTCATGAGTTGGTTTCCTCCCGGCGGGCACCCGGCAGGGTGTCCCGCGCGAAGACCACGTAGTCGCTCACGAGCACGTCGTAGGTGTTGAGCTCACCCGGAACCAGGACGTGCACCCGTGGCAGGTTCCGGAACGACTTCCAGGCCGCCTCGTCCCCGTCGGCTACCACGACCAGCACCCGGCCCGTCACTCCCAGTTCACCGAGGAGCTTCACCGCTTCCTTGGTGCTGGGCGCATCGAAGCCGAAGGTGTCGACCACGACGATCTTGTCGTCAGCCGCACGATCCGACAACGCCGACCGCAGGGCCAAGGCCTTCATCTTCTTGGGTGTCCGCTGTGCGTACGAGCGCGGCTTGGGGCCCAGGGCCACGCCACCGCCGCGGAACTGCGGGGCACGGATCGAGCCCTGACGTGCGTTGCCGGTGCCCTTCTGACGCCACGGCTTGGCTCCGCCCCCGGAGACCTCGCTGCGTGTCTTCGTCGACTGCGTGCCGGCACGACGAGCCGCGAGCTGTGCGGTCACCACCTGGTGCATCACCGCCGCGTTGGGTTCTATGCCGAAGACGTCATCGGCCAGCTCGATGGTGCCCGAGGATCCTCCAGTGGGTGCATGGAGTGTGACAGTTGGCATCAGGAGACCTCCCGCTTCGCGCCGCCCTTGATCGCGTCACGCACGAACACGACTCCGCCCTTGGGACCGGGAACTGCTCCCTTGACCAGCACCACCTGTTGTTCGGGGTCGGTGCGCACGACCTCGAGGTTCAGCGTGGTCACGTTGGTGCCGCCCATGCGCCCAGCCATCCGGGTGCCCTTGAAGACCCTCGACGGGGTGGCGCACTGGCCGACCGCGCCCGGCTTGCGGTGCACACGGTGCGCACCGTGGGATGCGGGCTGTCCGGAGAAGTTGTGGCGCTTCATCGTGCCTGCGAAGCCCTTGCCCTTGGAGACCGCGGTCACGTCGATCATGTCCCCGGGCTCGAATGTGTCGGCTCCGATCTCCTGGCCGACGGCGAATTCGCTCGTGTCGTCGAGACGCAACTCGACGAGCCGCTTGCCCGGGTCGACCCCAGCAGCTGCGTAGTGGCCGGCGAGGCCCTTGGTCAGCTTCTTGGCATCCTTGTGGCCGTAGGTGACCTGCAGGGCGCTGTAGCCGTCCTTCTCCGGCGTGCGGATCTGGACCACCCGGGCCGGGGCGACTCGAAGCACGGTCACGGGCACGACCTTGTTGTCGTCGTCCCAGACCTGGGTCATGCCCAGCTTCTCTCCGACCATTGCCTTGTTCGCCATCGGCTTGTCCTTTGTGACAATCCCTTACCACGAGTGGCGCTGCCGGTCCCGACGATCTCCGCCGAGGGGTGAGCCACTTCACGCAAACGCTCCGCAGGGCGGGCCCGGCGGAGCGAAGATTCGGTTTTGCCGCCCGGTTCCCACAAGCGCGGGCCTCGGCGGACGTCGGTTGCACGGTGGCCCGACCCCTGCGGTGGGCAGCCTCGGCGGTGATCCACCACCGGCGCTCCACCCTCACAACAGGTCGGAACTTCGGACGTTTCCCCCCGGCGCGGCCGGGGGCGACCGAACGACTGTACCAGCGAGGTCCCGGCGCGCAAAAACCGGGACGATCCTCCGATCGACCGGCTCCCGCCAACCAGGCCCAGGCTGTGGGTCATCCACGGTGCCCCGCCGGTCGAGCGGCGCGGCTACGGTCCGACCGTGGGCGTACCGGTCATCGACATCTCGCCGTGGACCGTGGCGCGCCCGTCCCCCGAGGCACACCGCCGACGCGACCCGGATCCCACCTCCGTCGCATCGGCGGTCGACGACGCCGCTCGCGAGATGGGCTGCTTCTGCGTGGTCGGTCACGGCCTGCGACCCGGGTTGCTCACTGAACTGGAGGACGCGTCGCGATCGTTCTTCTCACTTCCCGAATCGGAGAAGGCACTGGTGTCGATGGACCGCGGAGGTCGTGCCTGGCGGGGGTGGTTCCCCCTCGGCGGTGAGCTCACCGGTGGGACACCCGACCGCAAGGAAGGCATCTACTTCGGTCGCGAGCTGCCGGGTTCGGACCCACGGGTCGCAGCGGGTGTTCCGTTGCACGGCCCCAACATGTTCCCCCGACGCCCGAACGCGCTCCGCCCCCTGGTGCTCGAAGCCCTGCACGCTCTCGAGGGGCTCGGTCGTACCCTCATGGCGATCATCGCCTCGGCGCTCGGTCCGGACGCAGAGAAGCTCGCAACCGATCTGGTATCCGATCCGGTGATCCTCATGCGGGTGTTCCACTATCCGGCGCTCGGAGCCGGCCGGCACGATACCCGGGCGACTCCGGGCGGGACCGGCTCGGACGCAACTGCGAGGTGGGGCGTTGGCGAGCACACCGACTACGGCTTGTTGACCCTGTTGCACCAGGACCGAACCGGCGGGCTCGAGGTCCGCACCGGGGAAGGATGGGTCGGGGTGGACCCGCCACCGGGTGCTCTGGTGTGCAACCTCGGCGACATGATGGTGCACCTCACAGACGGCCGCTACCGCGCCACTCCACACCGGGTGAGGGTCCCCCGCGAGGACCGGATCAGCATCCCGTTCTTCCTGGATCCGGGCTGGGATGTCGCGCTGCGTGAGCTGCGGATGGTGAGGCCATCAGCCAACCGGACACCGGGGAAGGAGCCTTCGGCGCAGGGTTCGCCCCTCGATGGGACCTACGGCGACTACCTCATCTCGAAGGTCTCACGGGTGTTCCCCGCTCTTCGCGACGCAGCCGGGCTCTGAGGCACCGACCTGGCTGCATGCGCACCGCCGGGTGTGTCGCCTCAGACGTCCTGGATCTTGATCTCGATGTCGACCCCCGCCGGCAGGTCGAGGCGCTGGAGCGAATCGACGGTCTTCGGGTTGGGCTCGACGATGTCGATCAGGCGCTTGTGGATGCGCATCTCGAAGTGCTCGCGTGAATCCTTGTCCTTGAACGGGCCACGGATCACCGTGAAGCGGTGCTTCTCGGTCGGCAACGGTACCGGACCGCGAACCACGGCCTGGGTGCGCGTCACGGTCTCGACGATCTTCTTGGTCGACTGGTCGATAACCTCGTGGTCATAGGCCTTCAGGCGGATCCGGATCTTCTGTGCTGCTGCCATTGGGCCCCTCCGGGCATCTTGCGAGACGGCCTGTCGGGCCGTCTCGCATCGTGTCATCGACTGTCAAGAAGCTGCCCCGGGACAAGCCCGGAGCGGTTGGCAACGATACCCCTCGGCCGGCGACGAACGCCAAGCGAAGCCACCCCGAAGACGTGGATGACCCATGCAGACCGGTGGTACGGCACCGCAGACGCCGCAAGGAAGCACTTGTCAAACGAGACCATCTACGGCTATGAATGGTGCACCGATCGAGTGGAGGGGGCTGTAATGAGCCGTCGTGAGGCGAGACGTAACGGTAGGGGTCGATCAAGGGCGCAGATCCTGGTCGGTGCGGTCGCAGTCGTGGCCATGATGGGCGCTGCCGCACAGACCGCCGGGGCCCAGAGCCCGCCGCCGGTGGATCCTGGCAGTGCATCAGGTCTACCGACGAGCCCGGGTCAGAGCGGCTCACAAGACGATACGGCGGCCCTGGAGCAGACCGAACAGCTGCGCGCTGCAGTGGACTCCGGCGGCAAGGTGTCGATCCATGACGAGACGGGCCGGGTCAGCTTCCTCGGCACACCAGCCGGCGACCCGATCCCCCGCGACGGCAAGCTTGCTCCGTCGGCATCACCCGAGGCCGCAGCCCGCGGGTTCCTCTCACGGTACGGCGCGGCCTTCGGGGCCGACGGATCATCGGATCTCGTTGTCACCGACCTGGTGGATGCACCCGACGGGCGCGTCACGGTGAGGATGGCCCAGCAACTCGACGGCGTCCCGGTTCTCGCAGGGTCGATCTCGGTGCAACTCGACGCGCAACGCAACGTGCTCGCGAGCGCAGGGGAGTTGCTCCCCGGGATCAAGATCTCCACCGATCCAACGCTCCCGGCCGCATCCGCAGCAACAGCGGCGGCGGCGACGGCCGCCCGCGCCCACGGGACCGATGCGTCCGGTGTCGTCGTGTCCGATCCGACGCTGGCCGTGTACGACGCTGCGCTGCTCGGGGGCCCCGGCGTCCGGGGCGCGCGCCTCGTGTGGCAGGTGGACGCCACCGGCACCGGCGCCGAGGGGCCGTTCCGTGAGCTGGTCCTGGTCGATGCCGACTCCGGAGCGGTGGCACTTCACTTCGACGAGATGGCGCACGGTCTCGATCGCCGGAACTGCGACGACAACAACGTCCGCACGACCGCACCGAACTGCGCGACCTCCGGTCCTGTGATCCGTTACGAGGGCTGGCCTGCCACCGGCATCACCGACGCGGATGCGGCCTACGAGTTCGCCGGTGACACCTACGACTTCTTCTTCGGCCGATTCGGCCGTGACAGCCTCGACGACGCCGGCATGACGCTCTATTCCGAGACCCGGTTCTGCTACACGAACACCCAGACCTCCTGCCCCTACCCGAACGCCTTCTGGAACGGCCAGCAGATGACCTACGGGGCGGGCTACTCGCTCGCCGACGACATCGTCGGCCATGAGCTTTCCCACGGCGTGACCGAGTTCACATCCGGCCTCTTCTACTACTACCAGTCAGGGGCCATCAACGAGTCGATATCGGATGTCTTCGGCGAGCTCGTCGACCTGACCAACGGCGCAGGCAACGACAGCGCCGGGGTTCGCTGGTTGCTCGGTGAGGACTGCCCCTGTGGAGTGATCCGCGACATGGAGGACCCGACGACCTACTCGGACCCCGACCGGATGACAAGCCCCTACTACGTCGCCACGGGGACCGACAACGGCGGCGTCCACTCCAACAGCGGGGTGAACAACAAGGCCGCGACCCTGATGGTCGACGGCGGCACGTTCAACGGCGAGGTGATATCGCCGCTCGGGATCGACAAGGCCGCTGCTGTCTACTACGAGGTGGAGACCGCCCTCCTGCAGAGCGGCAGCGACTACGGCGACCTCTACGACATGCTCCCGCAGGCCTGTACCAACCTGATCGGCGGTTCCGAGGGGATCACCGCGGCGGACTGCGTCGAGGTCGGCCAGGCCGCGGACGCGACGGAGATGAACCTGGAACCACCCGCGATCGCGAACCCCGACGCTCCGCTTTGCCCTGCGGGAGACACCAAGGCCGATCTCCGCACGGATTCCATCCCCCAGGGCGCTCCCGGATGGGCGGTTAGCACCACTGCCGGTCAGGGTTGGGGGTACTTTACCGGTTACGCCCACAGCGACCCGTATTCGCTCTATGACAACGGCGACGCGGTGGTCACCGACAACAGCATCCGCTGGACGAGTCCGGTGTCGGTACCGGCTGGGGTCTCGACCTACCTGGTGTTCAACCACGCACACGAGTTCGAGGCCAGCTGGGATGGTGGCGTGGTCGAGTACAGCACCAGCGGGTCAGGTGGTCCCTGGCTCGACGCCGGCACGCTGTCCGATCACAGCGGCTACAACGGCACGATCGGTTCGGGTTACGGGAACCCCTTGTCGGGGCGGCCCGGCTTCGTGGCCGCTTCGGCGGGCTATCGCCAGAGCCGGATCAACCTGACACCGCTCGCTGGCTCCAACGTGTTGATCCGATTCCGAACCGGTACCGACTCCTCCGGGAGCTCACTCGGATGGTTGGTGGACGACCTGTCGGTGTTCACCTGCACACCCAACCAGGGTCAATCCACACCGGCGGCCGACTTCGACGGTGATGGCGATTCGGATGTCGTGGTCTACCGGCCTTCGGGAAGTGGCTGGTTCGTCCAGGGAGGGTTGAGCACCAGTTGGGGCAGCGGGTCGGACATCCCGGTCTCGGGCGACTTCAACGGTGACGGAACCGCGGATGTGGCGGTGTTCCGACCATCGGATCAGACATGGTACGTACAGCCATCCGCATCGTTCCCGGGCGGCCTCGCCACCCAGTGGGGAGTTACCGGCGACGTCCCGGTGCCGGCCGACTTCAACGGTGACGGCGTTACCGACATCGCGGTGTTCCGACCATCGGATCAGACATGGTACGTACAGCCATCCGCGTCGTTCCCCGGCGGCCTCGCCACCCAGTGGGGCATCACCGGCGACGTCCCGGTGCCGGCCGACTTCAACGGTGACGGCGCCGACGAGGTGGCCGTCTACCGTCCATCGGATCAGACCTGGTACTCCCAGGGTGGCCTGGCCACCCAGTGGGGTGTCACCGGCGACATCCCGGTGCCCGTCGATTTCGATGGCAACGGCGCCGACGAGGTGGCCGTCTACCGTCCATCGGATCAGACCTGGTACTCACAGGGCTCGGCGCTGGCCACCCAGTGGGGTGTCACCGGCGACATGGCCGTACCGGGCGACTACGACGGCGACGGCTCTGACGAGGTGGCAGTGTTCCGCCCGTCGAACCAGACCTGGTACGTGCAGGGCGGCCTGTCCACCCAGTGGGGCGCCACCGGCGACATTCCCGTCATCGTTCCCTACGCGATCAGAAAGCTCTACTGAACGTCCGGAACCCGGCGCCGGGCGCCGCACCGGTGAGCGGAAGCCATCGGGGACGCGACGGCGCTAACCAGGGTCTGTTCTCCGGGTTCAGGTGACGACAGGGCGACGACAACACGCCAACCGGAACACGCCGGCGGAAACACGCGAGGGGACCCGGCCCTTTCCGAGCCGGGTCCCCTCGAACCTCGTGGTGGATTCTACTCGATGATGTGGTGGGTTCTACTCGATGATCTTGGTGACCCGACCGGCTCCCACGGTACGACCA
>CAYVYG010000145.1:0-8027 GCA_964454385.1 uncultured Microthrixaceae bacterium | reverse complement strand
ATCGGTGTCCACGGATCCCCTCCACTCGATCGCGCTGCAACCGCCCGTCGCTCACCGGCAACTCCCAACCTACTACTACCCCGCGTCACTACACCATGTCCCTACACACCATGTCCCTACACACCATGTCCCTACACACCATGTCCCTACAACCATGTCCCACGGTCCAACAACCACCACCGTCACGGCGCGGGCGGACCACCCCACGCCATATCCCTGCTCGGCCTGCGCTGCGCCGTGATCGAGGACCGCGGATCCCTGGTCCAGGCCGGTCGCTGTCACATGTCCATCGTTCCGTCGGCCCTGGTGTGGGAGGCCATGAACAGGCGCTCGGCCACGACTATCACCACGATGCCCGACGCGGCGACCCACAGGCCGGTGGGATCCGTGGAGGACTTCACCCATGTGAACGCTCCGAGCAGGACGACGTCTACCACGATCGCCGCCCCGACGACGCTGCGGCGGAACCGGACGCGATCGCGCAGGTGTCGCAGCAGTCCCCAGTGGATGGCGATGTCCATGATCAGGTAGTAGATGGCGCCGAGCGCGGCGATCCGCCGCAGGTCGAGCGTCGCGGCCAGGGCCATCGCGAACACGACGGTGTAGACGGTGGTGTGGGTGCGGATGGTGCCGGGCATGCCGAAGTGGCTGTGGGGGACCTGGGTCATGCGGGTGAGCATGGCCAGCATCCGTGACGCGGCGAAGATGCTCGCCATGACCCCCGAGGCGGTGGCCACGATGGCGAGCCCGACGGTGAACCACACGCCGAGGTCACCCAGGGCGGGCCGGGCGGCCTCCGCGAGTGAGTAGTCCTCTGCGGTCACGATCTCCGAGACGGTGAGGTTGCCGGCCACCGCCGCGGCGATCGCGAGGTACACGACTGTGCAGATGGCCAACGCGATGACGATGGCCCGGCCGGTGTTGCGGTGTGGGTCCTCGATCTCCCCGCCGCTGTTGGTGATGGTTGTGAAGCCCTTGTAGGCGAGAATGGCCAGCGCCACCGCAGCCAGGAACCGCTCTGGTGACACCGCGTACTCGTCGGTGGAGCCGTTGGGGAAGTTGACAGCGGAGGCGAACCACAGCCCGGCGACCGCGAAACCGGCGAGGCCGGCGATCTTGACCGCGGCCATTGCCCGCTGGGTCGCCTGCATCGCCCGGTTGCCGGCCACGTTCACGCCGAACGCCACGGCCAGCAGTGTCACGGCGAGGGCCGGAACCCAGAACGAGACCGGTTCGAGGTCGACGATCTGCAGCAGATAGGAACCGAAGGTGCGGGCTACGAGAGCTTCGTTGATGACCATCGAGACGTACATGAAGATCGCGAACACGCCCGTGGTGGTTCCGGGGCCGTACTGCTCGCGCAGGAACATGGCGATCCCGCCCGAAGACGGGAACGCGTTGGACAACTTGACATAGGAGTACGCGCTGGCGGCCACGGCCGCCGCGGCGGCCACGAAGGCGAGCGGGAACAGGTCGCCGGCGAGACGGGCGGTCTGGCCGGTCAGGGCGAAGATGCCCGCACCGATCATCACCCCGGTTCCCAGTGCCACCGCACCGGAGAGCGTAAGGCTGCCGGGAACATCCTCCGGGGCCTGATGCTCGGTGGTGGCGTGGTCGCCCATGAGGTCAGGCCCTGCCTGGCCGGAGGTCGATGACGATCTTCTCGTGGGGACGCAGCTCTACGGTCCGGTCGCCGACGTGCACGGTGACCGAAGCGGCCGCGCCGATACCGGGGGTGGCGGCGAGTGCGATGCGGTCCGCGGTGATGGTGGCGTCGATGTGTTGTCCGCGGTAGTCGAACCCGAATGACAACCGCTTGATCTCATCGGGTAGGCGTGGGGCGAACCGCAGCGTGTCGGCGCGGGTCTCGAGGCCGGTGTAGCAGCGCTGGACGATGTCGATGGTGCCGGCCATGGCCCCCAGGTGGATGCCCTCGCGGGTCGTACCGCCCTGGATGTCGTCGACGTCGCTGGCCAGGGCTTCACGGAAGATCCCCCAGGACCGGGCCCGGTCGGTGCGCGCCAGCACCCATGCCATCGCCACCCGGCACAGGGTGGAGCCATGGGTCATGCGGGCGGTGTAGTAGTCGACGACATCGGGGATGCGGGCGGGGTCGAAGTCATAGCCGAGGTGGTCGAACAGCTCAGTGAGCTCCTCGGAGGAGAACAGGTACAACAGCATCAACACGTCGGCCTGTTTGGCAGCCTTGTACCGGTTGGGGGTGTCACCTTCGGCTTCGAGGATCAGATCGAGACGGCCGATGTTGCCGTAGAGGCTCCGGTAGGCGTCCCAGTCGAACTCCGCGAGGTGTTCGTAGCCTTCGAACTGGCTGATGATCCCGTCGCGGTGAAACGGTACGTGCAGTCGCCGGCTGAGGCGCTCCCACGACTCCAGTTCCGAGGCGGTCACCGCGAGGCGTTCCCACAGCTCACGGGCACGATCGCCCAGCATCAGATGGGCCTCGATGGCGCGCTGGAGCGTCCAGGAGACCATGACGTTGGTGTAGGCGTTGTCGTCGATGCCCTGCCCCGGCCGGTCGGGATACCCGTCGTGGAACTCGTCGGGTCCCATGACGCCGCGGATGTGGTAGCGGTCGCTGCTGGGATCGCGCTCCGCGAGGTCGACCCAGAAGCGGGCGATCTCGACGAGCAACTCGGCGCCGTGATCGGCCATGAACCTCTCGTCGCCGCTGACCTGGTGGTACTGCCACAGCTCGTGGGCTATGGCCAGGCTGACATGGTGCTGGCGGTCTGAGTTGTCGGCCATCCACCGGCCCGAGCGGGGGTTGAAGAACTCCGTGGGGGTCTCCTCGCGTCCATCGGATCCGCTCTGCCATGGGAACCGGGCCCCCCCGGCAGCCCAACGCGGTGGCCTGGCGGCGGGCCGCGGGGAGTCGCCGGTACCGGTACAACAGCAGCTCGCGGGTCAACGCCGGGACCCGCAGGTTGAGGAACGGGAACACGAACATCTCATCCCAGAACACATGTCCCCGGTAACCCTCCCCGGTCAAGCCGCGGGCGGGCACCCCGACATCGCGATCGCTGATGTGGGGCGACAGGGTCTGCAGCACGTGGAAGATGTGCAGGTTCAGGGTGCGTGCCACCTGGGTGTCGTCGCTGCGCAGATCGAGATGCGCCCGCCGCCACAAGTGCGCCCACGCCTGTTCGTGGCCGGTGAGCAGATCCTCGAACGACCCGGCGTCAGCCAGCCAATCGAGCGCCGCGCTGCGGGTATCCGCGATGGCGTGGTCCAGCGACGTGACCAGCGCCGCGACCTTCTCCACGGTGACGCGGCGGCCCGCGGCGGCCGCGACCTCGACGAAGTGGTCCACCCGGTCGGTCCCCTCGACGGTGTGCCGCCCCGAGGTCACCGGTTCCCCGTCGACGAGCACCCGGCTGCGGGTCGCGACGGTGACATGACGCTGCGACTGTGTGGTCCGGGCGCTGACCCACACGGTTCCGGCACCGTCGGTGCCGGTCTGCGGATCGGTGAGATGTTGTCCCGCCAGATCGTCTTCAGCGGTGACGTTGCAGTTCTGCACCGCACCGTCGACCCCGGCGCGGATCTCCAGGCCACCGGACCAGTCGACCGGTGTGATCGTCCATTCCAGCGCGGCGAGATGCGGGGTTCCGATGTGGACCAGACGCTGCTCGACGACGCGGGTGGTGCGGCCATCGGTGTCGGTCACGGTGAAGCTCCGGTGCAGGATCCCGCGTCGCAGATCGAGTCGCTGGTCGTAGGCGTCGACTGTCGCTTCGGACAGGTCGAGCCAGTCCCCGCCGGCAGGCCGAAACGACAGCGGCAGCCAGTTGGGCAGGTTGACCAGGCTCTCGTGTTCCTCCTCGTGGTCCTCCACCTGCGACACGAGCCGGTTGTAGTGACCGGCCGCGTAGGTGCCCGGATAGTGGACCCCATCGGCGCCCGCCTCCGGTGCGGCGCCGCGGGTGGCGAACACCCCGTTGCCGAGCGCGCACAAGGCCTCACGGTGGCCCTCGTCGACGGTCACGAAACCCGGGAACCCGAGCTCCCACTCCGCGGCCGGGCCATCCGACGTGGAGCGCACGGTGCCTGTCCCGGCGTGCAGTGGTGCGTTCACTGTTCGGTGGACCAGGTCCAGCCCGTGATGTCGGGGTGGTCCTCGCCGTGGGTGCGGGTCCAGGCGCGGGCGGTGAAGCGTCGGTCGACCATGTCCTGGCGCAGCTCGGCGGCGCGCTCACCCAACTCCGGCACCCGGTCCACGACATCCATCACCAGGTGGTAGCGGTCGAGATCGTTGAGCATGACCATGTCGAAGGGGGTCGTGGTCGTGCCCTGCTCCTTGTAGCCGCGCACATGCAAGTTGTCATGGTTGTTGCGCCGGTAGGTGAGGCGGTGGATGAGCCAGGGGTATCCGTGGTAGGCGAAGATCACCGGTCGGTCGCGGGTGAACAGCGTGTCGAACTCGGCGTCGGGTAGGCCATGGGGGTGCTCGGAGGGCGGTTGCAGGCGCATCAGGTCCACGACGTTGACCACTCGGACGCGCAGGTCCGGCAGGTGTGTGCGGAGCAGATCGGCCGCGGCGAGGGTCTCGAGAGTGGGTACGTCGCCGGCGCAGGCCAGCACCACATCGGGGGCGCCGTAGTCGTTGGAGGCGAAGGGCCACGCGCCGATGCCCCGTGCGCAGTGCAGTTCGGCCTCCTGCATGCCCAGCCAGGCCGGCTGGGGTTGCTTGCCGGCCACGATCACGTTCACGAGGTCGGTGCTGGCAAGACAGTGTCTGGTGATGGACACCAGGCAGTTGGCGTCGGGCGGCAGGTAGACCCGTATGACCTCGGCGGTCTTGTTGGCGACGTGGTCGATGAAGCCGGGGTCCTGGTGGGAGAAACCGTTGTGGTCCTGGCGCCACACGTGGCTCGACAGCAGGTAGTTGAGCGACGCGACGGGTTGGCGCCAGGGCAGCTCGCGGGAGACCTTGAGCCACTTGGCGTGCTGGTTGAACATCGAGTCGACGATGTGGATGAACGCCTCATAGCAGTTGAACAGGCCGTGGCGTCCGGTGAGCAGGTAGCCCTCGAGCCATCCCTGGCACGTGTGTTCCGAGAGGATCTCCATGACCCTCCCGTCGGGGCCCAGGTGCTCATCGACGGCCAGGCGGCGGGCAGACCAGGCCTTGTCGGTGACCTCGAGAAGAGCGTCGAGGCGGTTGGACGCGGTCTCATCAGGGCCCATGACCCGGAAGTTGGCGTGCGCCTCGTTGACGGCCATCACGTCTCGCAGCCATCCGCCCAGCACCCGGGTGGCCTCGGCTGTGGCCGCGCCCGGTGCGGAGACCTCGACCGCGTGATCGGCGACCGGCGGTAGCTCCAGGTCACGGCGCCGGGTTCCGCCGTTGGCGTGGGGGTTGGCGCCCAGACGCCGATCCCCGGTCGGGAGCCACGAGGTCACATCTTCCGCGGGTGCGCCGGAGGTGTCGAAGAGCTCCTCGGGCCGGTAGCTGCGCAGCCAGTCCTCCAACATGGCGAGGTGGTCGGCGTCGGTGCGAACCTCAGCCAGTGGTACCTGATGTGATCGCCAGGTGCCCTCGACCGGGACGCCGTCGACCTCGGCCGGTCCGGTCCAGCCCTTCGGGGTGCGCAACACGATCATCGGCCACGCCGGCTGGTGCCCGCCCCCTCCGGTGCGGGCCGCGTGTTGGATGGCTGCGACGCGGTCCAGGCACTCATCGAGGGTGGCGGCCAGTCGCTGGTGCACCTCGACAGGGTTGTCGCCCTCCACCAGGAGCGGGTCGTGTCCGTAGCCGGCGAGCAGAGCGGCGAGTCGGTCGTCACCGATGCGCGCCAGCACGGTGGGGTTGGCGATCTTGTAGCCGTTGAGGTGCAGGATCGGCACCACCGCGCCGTCCCGGGCCGGGTCGACGAACGCGGTGGAGTGCCAGGCAGCGGCCAGCGGACCGGTCTCGGCCTCACCGTCGCCGACGACGCAGGCCACCACCAGGTCGGGATTGTCGAACGCGGCTCCGTACGCGTGCGACAGCGCATAGCCCAACTCGCCGCCCTCGTGGATCGAACCGGGTGTCTCCGGCGCCACGTGGCTGGGCACGCCCCCGGGGTAGGAGAACTGGCGGCACAGCCTGGTCAGCCCGGCTTCGTCGCAGCCCACCGTCGGATAGACCTCGCTGTATGAGCCGTCCAACCAGCTTCCCGCCAGCGCTGCGGGACCTCCGTGGCCAGGTCCGAACACGTAGATGCAGTTCAGGTCCCGCTCTGCGATCACCCGGTTCAGATGCGCCTGGACCAGGTTCAGCCCCGGGGTGGTGCCCCAATGGCCGAGCAGCCGGGCCTTTACGTGCTCGGCCTCGAGGGGATCGCGGAGCAGAGGGTTGTCCAGCAGGTAGATCTGGGCGACCGAGACATAGTTGGCGGCTCGCCACCACGCATCGACGCGCCGAAGCTCGTTCGCCGGCAGGGGTCGTGTTTCAACGGTGCGCATCTGGGTCATCTGGGTCATCGTGACGGCTGTTCCTCGAGGCCGAGGGTCGGTGTCGACCATGACGCTCCGGTGGAGCGCCACTGCTCGCACCGGCCGGTACGCGGTGGGTGATGACCACGGTGATGGTCATGACGACACCGGCGCGCGTTCGCTTGGGTGCTGCCCGGTCGGGGTGGGATGGGTGGCGGACACGCCGTGCTCCTCATCATCATGCTCCTCGTCGAACGGGGTCGTGGTCAGCTCAGGTTGTTGAGGCGTTCGTGGTACTCGTCGCTGGTGAGCTCGCCGCGGGCGTAGCGCTCATCGAGGATCTCACGGGCCCGGCCGGATCCGCGCCCATCGCGGGAGCGACCCAGGTACAACACGGCGGCCGCGATGATGACGACCCAGGAGAACATCATCAGCGTCCCCCACAACCACATCCAACCGCCACCCCAGCCCTCCATGTGCCCCCAGCCGTCGGTGTCGGCGATCACTTCGTTGAGCGTTGCCAGCAGGTTCATCGGTTCGACTCCTTCTCATCGGTTATCGGTTCAGCCATCTCAGGCGGTTCTCTGGATGTCGTCCAGGTACTGCTCAGGGGACGCGGTGAAGACCTGCTCGCAGTGGGGTGAGCAGAAGAAGACCTGCTCGCCCTTGTGGGTTGTGGACAGCGCGCTGGCGGGGTCGACGGTCATGCCACACACCGGGTCGACAGTCGGCTCCGGTTCGGGTTCTGGCTGGTCGTGGTCGGCGCCGACCTCGACTGCGGGCTCCACTTGCCTCGCAGTGACCTCGGTGGGCAGAGGAGGGGCGTGGAAGCGGCGGAGCCGGTTGGCGTTGGTGACCACCGACAGCGACGACAGTGCCATGGCGGCCGCCGCGATGACCGGGCTGAGCCGGATGCCGAAGAACGGGTAGAGGACCCCAGCTGCGATGGGGATGCCGACCGTGTTGTAGACGAACGCTAGGAACAGGTTCTGGCGGATGTTGCGCATCGTGGCCCGCGACAACCGGATCGCGGTGACCAGACCGGACAGCGCTCCGGAGACCAGGGTGATGTCGGAGGACTCGATGGCCACGTCTGTTCCGGTGCCGATCGCGGAGCCCACGTCGGCCTGAGCGAGGGCGGGGGCGTCGTTGATCCCGTCGCCGACCATGCCCACGGTGCGACCCTCGGCCTGGAGCCGGCGGACCTCGTCGGCCTTGTGTTCGGGAAGGACCTCGGCGAGGACGCGGTCGATGCCGACGCTGCGCGCGATCGCGACGGCGGTGCGTCTGTTGTCGCCGGTGATCATCACGACCTCCACACCCAGGTCCCCCAGGGCGGTCACCGCGGCGACCGAGTCGTCCTTGAGCGTGTCGGCGACCGCGATCACCCCGGCGGTCTGCCCGTCGACGGCGACCAGCATCGGTGTCTTGCCGTCCGCGGAGAAGCGCTCGGCATGTGTCTCGAGGGGTTCCGGATCGATGTCCGCGTTCGACAGCAGGCGCCGGTTGCCGATGAGCACGGACCGGCCCTCGACGGTGGCGCGCAGCCCCTGACCGGTGACCGAGTCGAAATCGCTCGGTTCGCCGAG
>CAYVYG010000144.1:0-8035 GCA_964454385.1 uncultured Microthrixaceae bacterium | reverse complement strand
CCGGCCCGGCTCGGCTCCACCGCAGCCTTGGCCCAGCTCGGCTCCACCGCAGCCTTGGCCCAGCTCCAGCGCAGCCCGGCCCGGCTCCAACGCAGCCCTCAGAGCGCTCTGGATGACTCAAGCTTGGTTCGTCAGTCAGCCAGTGCCGATGCGACGTTGGGTGACTCGGCAGCGGTGCTTCAGTCGCGTGAGGTGGAGCGTTTCGATGGCATCGGGCTGGTTGCATGCTCATGCAGCTGACCGCAATTCCAATCGCAGTCTTAGATTGCAGACCCATGCTCCTAGAGCAGGTCCATGCGCCTGGCCTCGGCGCTGAGCCAGTCGCGGTGCTGGGGTGCGGCCACCGCGATCAGTGCCTTCGCGCGCTCGTCGAGGGTGCGGCCGCGCAGCTCGGCGACGCCGTGTTCGGTCACCACGTTGTCGACGGTGTTCTTGAGGGTCGTCACTATCGCGCCGTTGCGAAGCGACGGAACGATCTTCGAGACCTGTGGATCAGAGGTGGTCGAGCGCAGCACCACGAAACCGTCGCCGCCATCCGAGTACTGGGCGCCCCGTGCGAAGTCGGCCTGCCCGCCGCTGCCGCTCCAGACGCGTGAGCCGATCGACTCGGAGGCGCACTGTCCGAACAGGTCGACCTCCAGGGTGGAGTTGATCGACATGAAACAGCGCTCTCGGCCGATACGGCGCGGATCCGCCACCTCGTCGACCGGCAGGAAGCGCACCACGTCGTTGGTGTCACAGAAGTCGTAGAGGCGCCGGGTTCCGAGCGCGAATGTGGTGACGATGCGGCCGCGGTTCGTGGCCTTCGCGATGCCGGTCACCGCTCCCGATTCGACCAGGTCGACCACCGGGTCCGACAGCAACTCGGTGTGCACCCCGAGATCCTTGTGGTCGCCCAGGAACGAGGCGACCGCGGTGGGGATGGAGCCGATGCCCAACTGGATGGTGGCTCGGTCGGGGATGCGTTCGACGACCTGGGCAGCGATCGCGCAGTCGAACTCGCCTGCGACCGGGTCGGGCACCTCGACGAGGTCCGTGTCGGCGCAGGTCCACGCCGCCACGTCGTTGCGGTGCAGGCGGTTCGCTCCGTGGGTGCGCGGCATCGCCTCGTTGACCTCGAGGACGAACGGCACGGTCCCGATCATCGCGGCCGCGTAGTCGGCGCTGACCCCGAGCGTGAAGTAGCCGTGGCGATCCGGTGGCGATGCTGCTGCGAGCACCACCGAGGGGTTCTTGGCGCGCAGCAGCCGCGGCACCTCGGAGAAGTTGGCGGGGATGAATCCGCAGCCTCTCTCGTGGAATGCCGGGCGGGTGATGTGGGACAGGAACCACGAGACGTGCTCGAGGTGTCCCCGGTGCGCGCCGTGGAGGTAGGGCCGGTCCCGCAACACGTGCATCTGGTGGACCCGCACGTCCTGTAGCGAGTCCGCGCGGGCCTCGAGCTCGTCGAGGAGCCGCACCGGTTCGCCGTTCGCTATCGGGACCACCACGTTCGCGCCGTGCGGCAGCCGGCTCACGAGCTCATCGGCCAGCTCGGCTGTGCCCATCGGCTGGTCACCGAACCGCCATCGCTCGCCCGAGGTGTTGGACCAGTGATGGTAGGTCATCGGGAGGTTGCGGTCATCGGAGCGGTACGGCCATCGAGGAGCGGTCACCGCTGGGGCGGCGGAATCGGCGGTGACGGACCAACCATATGTGATGGGGGTGCGGGTGGCGGGGGCAGGGTGGCCGCACCGGTCGTGGAACCGGTCGTGGCGGACACCCGCTGCTCGCGGGTCGAACTCCACAACAGGTACCCGAGCCCGAAGGGGCCGAACAGCGCTCCGATGATGATCCCGCTGATAGGAGCGCGTCCGCGGCGACGGTTCAACAGCGCTCCGGCGGTGCCGAACAACAGCACCCACACCCCCACGAAGAGAGTGATGCTCAACACGAGCACGTCGATCGCGGTGTTCATCGACCCCCCGGTCGGCACGACGCACGCAGCACGAACAACCCGCTCAGGCCCATGAGGAGCCCGGCTGTGAACAACATGGTGGTGCCGCGTTCGACCACCAGGTCCACCTCGAGGGTCCGCGGCAGCTCCGGGACGGTGACGGGCACGGACCGTGGAACCCCCGAGGCGAGCTCGGTGCCCCGGGCCGACCAGTCGGCCAGGCGCGAGCGGAGCCACCCCGGCGCGGTCAACGATGGCGTCACCCGTCCGACTACCAGCATCGCTGCGGGCACCAGGGTCGCCATCCAGCCGATGGTCACGGTGGCTACCCCGAGAGGTGCCGAGGGTCGCATGGCCACGGCCACCACGCAGCCGGTGCACACGCCGAGCACGACGAGCGTCGACAGCCCGATGACCGGCGCGCTCTGGGCGACCACGTTCCAGTCCGCCACGTTCGAATCGATGCTCATCCACAGCTCGTAACGTCCGAGCACGAACAACACGATGCCCACGGTGCCGAGCAGCACCGCGATCGATTCGGGCTTGCGTGCCAGCAGGCCGCGGCCGAGCGCTCGTCCCCTCGCCAGCGCCGGAGCGGCAGCGTCGGTGGCGCTCAGCATCACCAGCGACGCCCCCGCGATCAGCAGCCACACGCCGAGTTGTGGTTCGCCCCGCGGGGGCAGGTCCTGGATCACCGGGGGCAACATGTCGGGCGAGAGGACCGCGGTGAGCGATTCGAGCGCCGCGATGAGCACCACCGGGGTGAGCAGCATCACCAGGCCGACCCCGAACACCGAGCCGCGGGCGAGGTCGCGGTAGCGAGGCCGTGGCTCCACCACGGTGGCCGCGATGATGATCAGCACCAACACAGCGAACAGCCACCGAGAAGCGCGCAACTCGATGATGGCGGGCGAGTCCCCGAGCGTCGCGGTCGCGGCGTCCGCGACCGGAAGGACCGCGGCGAGCGCTACCAGCACCAACCCGGCGATCCTCATCGATCTCACCGACGCCACCACCCCTCTCGGCCAACCGCCCTCACTGCGGCGCATCCTCGCGGATGGCGCCGGGTGATCGCCTCGATTCAGCGGCCCACCGGGCGACCGGTTCGCCGCGTCGCCGGGCGCGTGCACGATCGAGCACCTCCAGCAACTCCTCGTGCGCACCGCGCGGTACCTCGAAGGTGCCTCCCAGGATCTGCAGGCCCTCGCCATCGGACACGAGGCGGGCGCAGATCGACGTGCCGGGCCGGACTTGGGGCGAGAATGCGTTCTCGGTGACGCTGTGTGAGGCCGCCGTGCGGAGGTCCCGCAGCACCATGGAGCCGACCGGATCGGTCTCGATCACCTCGTGGACGCCGCGGCACTCGTGTAGCCATGATCCGGCGAGATCGTGCTCATCGGCGGGAAGGAGTTCGCCGAAGCGATCGAGGAACTGCTCGAGGTAGCCCTCCTCGCTCAACACGAGGTCCGCGGTCAGTTCATCGGAGAAAGCCCGGTTGATGCTCTCATGATCCTGGGGGTCCACCTCGCCGCCGGCGAGCGCGACCGCCACCTCGGCAATCCGCCGCCGGCCCTCGGCTCCGGTGGTCGACAGGAACCCGAAGGCCTTGCGCCAGAGCCAGCGCACGCGCTGTGGCAGCGGCGCGACGGTTGGTTTTCCCAGGTGGCACTTCTTGAACTTGCGGCCCGACCCGCACCAGCACGGTTCGTTGCGACCGAGCCTGGGAGCCGGGAGGTCGAACGGTTCGAGGACCATCAGGTTGGCGGAGGTCTCGGGGTGCGGTGGGATCTGCCCCCAGAGCTTCACCGCGGCCTCTGCGTCACCACGCAACGATGCGTACCAGGCGAGGCGGTCGACAGCGTCGGTGAACTGCGGATCCTCGCGCAACGCCTCGCGCAGCTCGCTCTCGGCGAGGTCGGGCTCGCAGCGCTGCTGATGTAGGCGGTGGCGCATGAAGTGGACCACGGCGCGTTGTTGGGGATCGGCTGCGAGGTCGATCGCGGCATCGAGGAACGGGCCGGCATCGACCGGTGGCAGGAAGCCCAACGGTTTCGAGAAGAGCTCGTCGCTCGCCGCCTCTCTGACCGGCAACTGCGTGAGGGCACGGACGGCTTCGCGCAGTGAGGCGTCACGGTCGGTGGTCCCGTCCGCCCCGCCCAGCTTGGCCTCGGCCGTGTCGTTCGTGTCGATATGGGCGGTTTCGGCGTCGGAGCCGGTGCCGGCGGGCGTCGGGGTGGCGGAGTGCTCGTCGGTCAGCGCGATGCGCTCCGCTATCTGCACCACTGCGAGGGCAGCCATGCACGTCCTCGGATCGAACCACTCACCCAGACGTTCCATGCGCGAGTCGGCGGCGAGGATCCGCCACTTAGCCGGGTCGTCCGCTGCGATCGACCGGCGCACGTCGAGGCCGAGTCGTCGCGCGTACTGCGACAGTGGTGCGGTCGGCTGATCGAAAGTGCCCGGTTCGTCGAGGAGCATCTCCGCCACCAGCAGATCCGCGCTCGCAGGTGCATCGCTGGCCTCGGCGTGCACCTCGAAGGCGCAGCGCAGGGATTCGAGGACCACTTGATCGAGCATTGGTTCCTCATCGAGCACGCTGAGGGTCACCCGGCCGGAAGCGTCGACCGAGACAGCGACCACCGAACCCTCCACGAGTCTCTCGTCCCAAGCGGGATCGCTCCAGTGCTGGCGGTAGGGGTCCTTCGTCACCTCCACCGGTGGTCCGGGATCAGAACCCGACAACGCCCAGAGGTCGAAGCCCATGTCGAGCTCGCTCCGTTGTGCCTCCTGAGCGGTCACACGGTGGGTGAAGACCTTGTCGGTGAGCATGTGCGCCAGGTCCAACAGCTTGCCGTCGGCGGTCTCGATCAGCGGTCCGTGCTGGGCGCACAGCTCGAAGATGCGGTCATAGGCCGCATCGGTGATCAGATCATCGGAGTCGGCGATCGCCTCGGGTTGCGGCCCGCCGCTGTTCGAGACCTCATCAACGACCCTGGCGACCAGCTCATCGACGTCGATGCCGGGGTTGGTGCGCACCAGATCGCGGACGGTGCTCCCGAGTGACGCCGAGAGCGACTCGAGGTTCTCCCGATCAGGCTCCGAGTCGCGTTCGACGTCCATCACCAGAGCGTAGGCGTGCGGGCGTCGGCGCCTCTCGGTCAGAGCCGAGACGGCGCCCGGGGCGAGTTCTCATCGACCGTGACCGAGTGGCGGGCCGCAGCGCAAGAACGATCCTGGTCATGGACAACCGCGCATGATGTTGGTGAGCGCGTCCACCTCCGCGCGGTCAGCGCTCAGGCCCCACTTGGCCTTGACACCGATCCAGGCGGCGCCCCATTCGCACCACGCCGAGCGGTTCGGAGGCTGCCACGACGCCGGGTCGCGGTCCGACTTGGAGCGGTTCGTGGCAGCGGTGACCGCGATCAGCTGTGGTGAGTCGAGGTCGTTGGCGAACGCTTCGCGGCGCGCCGAGTCCCACTGCGAGGCTCCCGAGTCCCACGCCTCGCCGAGAGCGACCACGTGGTCGATGTCCAACTCGGAGGGATCGTCGGTGCTGTAGCCGTCGTAGATCGACAGCCAGCCCCCGGCGCTCAATCCCGGGAGCGACGTCGTGCGCTGTCGTTCGAGCACCTCGCAGCGGGTGTTGCAACCATCGCCATCGGCGTCGATCCAGTGCCTGAACAGGTCGCGGTCGTAGCCGTCGCGCGGCCCTTCGGGGGTGACGACCAGCGAGGCGAGCTCGCTGCGCCAACCCGGCACCGTTGGCGATGGATCGGTGGGTGATGCTGTGGATGGGGCACCGGTGCCGGGAGGCTCGGTGGACGCGGGGGGAGAGCTCGTGGCTCCTCGGGTCCCGGTGTCGGTCGCGCCGGGCGACGACGCGGCCGTGGGTGGTGGAGTTGGCGATCCGATCCCGGCCGTCTCACCCGAGGTGCCGTCGTCGGTCAGCGCTGCGAGCGCGACGAGTGCAACCAGCACCGCCGCGAGCGCGATGATCGCACCCCACAACAGGCTGCCACGCCTGGGTCCTCCACGGGTTGGCTCCACAGGTGTGCAAGTGTCCCACCGCTCTGCGCTCACGGGCGACAATGTGATCTCGAAGATCCTGCGAGCCATCGAGGAGGAAAGATGAGTGAAGTCAGATCAAGGTGGGATCTCGACTATGTAGAGATCTCAAGGAGCTCCGAAGCTGCGGCACTCAGAGTTGTTGCGAGGCTCACGCGCCAAAGGCACGACGTCGCTTCGCAGTGGGCAACTGCTGTTCGACTCGCTCAGGCCAACGGGGCATCGCTTCGTGAGATCGCAGCTGTAGCGGACGCCTCACCCCAGACGATTGCGAAGATCTGCAAGCAATCCACGTGACAGGTGGAGCGACCGCAGGCGCGGAGCGTGTCGCAACCGGTACTCGCGGGACCAGGCCTTCTGTCCATCCCGGTGCTCAAGACTGGCGCGCGGACGTCACCCGAACGACCATCGGAACGCCCGACGCGCCGTGAGTGCGGCGGTAGGTGAAGCCGCCCCGCAGGCGTTGCGGAGCGTGGTCGACCACGCCCGACGTGGTGACCAGCAGGATCCCGGTCAGGAGCAATCCGATGGCCAAGTAGTAGGTGCTCTCGGTGATCCCCGTTCGTGCCAGAGCGTCAGTGGGTTGGCGGGTCTGCTGTGTCCCCTGCACCTCTGCTGAGGGCGCGTTCGGCGTCGTAGGAGCCTTCCCCTCCGTCGAAGCAGCAGGGGTTCCCGGCGCTGCGGGCGCTTCCGGTTCGCTCGACTGATTCGGTTCCGGGGGCGCGGTCGCGTCCGGCGCTCCGGCCTGGGGGGCTTCCACCACGGGTGGCGTGGGCACGGTGGTTGGCGTTGTATCCGTTGCAGCAGCGGTGGCGTCGGCGGGGCCCGCGGGGGTTGTCTGGTTGTGGCAGCGATACGGCTCGCTTCCGGAGCGGCAGCCCTGATCGTCGGTGCCACCCGGGTGGAACGGAAGTGCCGCTGTGGTTCCGATCCACAGCAGCACTGCGGCGAGCATCGACGCGACACCCGCTGCCAACTGCAGACCTCGTCGCGCTCGTGTGCCCCGCCGTCGCGTCTCCCGGCGCTGTACTGGCGGTCCGTTACCCGAGGGTGCGGATTGGGTCGCGTGCATCGTGGGGGCCCTGCCTTCGCGAAAGGAACCATTCGATCCTATGTCCGCGCTCACCCGGTTGTCATGACCCTGGTCCCAGTCCCCATCGTCGCGGTGACGTCACCGATCGGCTGCGATGTGTCGGCAATGAGCTGGCCGACCCCGGCTGTCAGTTGCCGTCCCAACCGAAGCGGACCACGAGCGGGACATGGTCGGACAGGTCTTCTCCCGCAGCGGTCTGGAACTCCGATGCCGGGTAGGTGTGCGACAGCGGTGTGAGGTCCACTGCGGTTCCGTCGCGGTAGGCGGCTTTGTCGATCGACGCGTCCCCGGCACACGACAGCTCCGCGCAGGTGTCGGTCAACCCCGTGACCGAGAGGAACTCCGCCCAGATCGATGCGTCGGCGGAGTCCTCGTCACCGGGGTCGCTGCGGTCGATGTGGAGGTTGGTGTCGCCGGCGAGGATCACAGCTCTGCCGGCGGAACGGGTGAGCATGAACTGCGCCAGCTGTTCGTAGTCGGCGGCCTGCAACTCCTGGTCACGGGTCGTGCTGCCGGCCTCCGCGTGCAGGTTGTAGAGGTCCACCGTGTGGCCCTCGGCGAGGGTCATGGTGGTGACCGAGAAGCCCTTCATGGCCAGGCAGTCGGCGGCGCCGCCGTCGGGGAGCATCCCGCCGAAGCAACCGTTCCACGGCACGCGCTCGGGTTCGCTGAACGGGAACCGTGCCATGACACCGAGGCCGTCTCCGACGAGCAGCGGCCGGCTAGCCGGGTTCAGGCCAACCGCGTGGGGCCCCGGGTGCTGCCCCGAGCGGTACGGATGGTCGGCCTGGGCCCGCAAGGCGTCGTGGTAGCCCGCGAAACCCAGCCCGTCGAGAAGCGGCTGCCACCAGTCGAAGTCCTCCTGGGTCAACACCACGTCGTAGGGGTTGAGCCGTGGGCTGATCAGCGGGATGTGCGCGCCGGGGTGGACCTTCGAGATC
>CAYVYG010000143.1:0-8089 GCA_964454385.1 uncultured Microthrixaceae bacterium | reverse complement strand
GATCCGCACGATGAGCCACGTGACGGACTTCTGCGAGGTCTTCTACGACGAGGTGCGGATCCCGCTCACGAACGTGGTCGGGGACCTCCACGACGGCTGGCGCGTTGCGATGTCGACGCTCGGCTTCGAGCGCGGCACCGCCTTCATGGCCGACCAGGTGGAGCTCGCTGCGACTGTGGAGGAGCTGATCGCCGAGGCGCGCACCCGCACCGACGCGACGGGCAGGGCGATGATCCACGACGACGAGCTGGCCAGGCGCCTCGCAACCGCCCGGGCCGAGGTCGCGGCCCTGAGGGCGATGACGATCGCGGGGATCTCGCGGACGGCCCGCACCGGCGTCCCCGGAGCCGAGGGCTCGATGATCAGGTTGTTCCACGGCGAGTTGCACCAACGGGTGTACCGCCTCGCACTGGACGTGATCGGACCCGAGGCGCTGCGGCTCACCCCGGTCGACGGGGAGGGCAACTGGACCGGACCGTACCTGCAGTCGTTCGCGTACACGATCGGCGGTGGCACCACCGACATCCAGCGCAACATCGTCGCCGAGCGTGTCCTGGGAATGCCGCGCGAGCCGAAGGCGGCCAGTTGAGAGAGCCGACACCTGCGGTGCTGCCGAACGACGAACCCGACGGGAGTCGATGATGGACCTGCTACCCGACGACGAACAGACCGAGATCATCGAGACCGTCCGCGCCCAGCTCGAGGCCGATTTCGACCTCAACGCTCTGGCCGGTCGCGACTGGGAGCCTTCGGTGGTCGACGACGCTCTCTGGGCGCGCTGCGCCGAGCTCGGCTGGTTCTCGCTCGGTCTGGCGGAGTCGCTCGGCGGCATCGGCTACGGCCTGGCCGAGGAGGCGCTGCTGTTCGAACAGATCGGTGCCCATGTGACCCCGGGCCCATTCCTCGCGACCGTGCTGGCCGCGCACGTGGCGGCATCCTCAGCAGAGACAGACCTGGTCGCAGCGATCACGACCGGCGACGTCCGGGTGGCGCTCGCCGAGCCCGAACCCGACCCCGGTCCGGAGACCCACCTGAGGGTCACGGACTTCGGGAACGCCGACATCTTGTTGGTCCTCGACGGTGAGTCGATGCGACTCCTCGACGCGACGGGCATCGAGCTCACAGCGCAGAGCTCCTTCGATCCGCTGGTGCCACTCGCGACCGCAACCCTCGAGCCCGGCGCGAGCGCCCCCAACGGCCCGTCCGCAGTACGTGCCTCGACCGACGATCCCGCGCTGGTCTTGCGCGCGACCCTGCTCGTCGCAGCGCAACTGGCCGGCATCGCCCGGGCCACGGCAACGCAGTCGACCGAGTACGCGAAGGACCGCGAGCAGTTCGGTCGTCCGGTTGGATCGTTCCAGGCCGTCAAGCACCGCTGCGCCGACATGGCGGTCCGCGCGGACTCCGCGGTGCAGCTGACCAGGCTCGCGTCGCTGGCGGTCGCCGCCGGTCACCGCGATGGTGCGTTCCAGGCCGGGGCAGCCCGCGTGGTAGCCGCAGAGGCCGCCATCACCAACGCCGAGGTCAACGTGCAGAACCACGGCGGGATCGGCTTCACCTACGAGCACACAGCACACCGCTACGTCACCCGGGCACGCGTGTGGGCGGCCATCCTGGGCGGGCGACCGGCGAACCTCGCGGCGATGCTGGCCGCGGACGCACCGGGCTGAGCAGGAGTCCCACCGGTGCCCGGGATCACCACCCTCGCTGACCTCGAGCTCCCTGGCCACCGACCCTCGGCGCCCGGCGCGGGCAACGACCATCCGATGCGGATCATGACCCGACGCGCCGCCGGCCTGGAGGATCCCCCATGGGGTACCGGGGCGGCCTGGGAGGTCGCGCAGCTGTTCGACTCCCTCGCACCGCAGTGGCACACCCGGGAATCACACGACAGGACCGCGATAGTCACCGACGCTCTCGAACGCGGGCTCGACGAGCTGCGGGCCCACTCGACGAACCACGCGGACCACGCGGACCACTCGGACCCCCCGGGCCCCCCGGGCCCCCCGGGCCCCCCGTACCACTCGGACCACTCGGACCACTCGGACCCCCCGGGCCCCCCGTACCCGACGAACCCGGCTGACCGCTCCCGGCGCGCAACACCCGAGGTTGCCCTCGAGCTCGGCTCGGGCATCGGGACCTACTCGGGTCTCATCGCAGCGAGATACCCCACGACCCTCTCGGTCGAGCTCTCCGAGCAGATGCAGAGCCGAGCCCATCGGAGCAGAGCGACCAGGATGATCGCGGATGGATCGACACTGCCACTGCGGGATCAGAGCATCGCCGCGGTCGTGTTGATCAACTCGTTCCTGTTCCCGACCGAGGTCGACCGCCTGCTGGTACCCGAAGGAGTGCTGGTGTGGGTCAACTCCAGCGGCGCGTCGACACCGATACACCTCGACACCGGCGAGGTCGTCTCGGTGCTCCCCTTCGATGTCGAGGGCGTTGAAGCACGCGCCGGAGTCGGGACGTGGTGCGCCCTGCGCCGACTGGGCTGAGCGCCACCCGAACGAGGCTGCGCGATCGGGGTCACACACCGACGCGGCGATCGACTGCGTAACCTGATCCGTGGGACCACACTGCCCGCGGGACCACACTGCGCGCGGGACCACACCGGTTGACCCACAGCACCGGAACCGATCTCCCGGAGGCCCGATGGACCAAGACCTGCTCGACATCTCCGACGGCCTGATGAGCGGAACGTTGGCGATCGAGGACCACTTCCCGGTCTCGATGGCCACCACCGGCCGGATGGCCGAACCGGCAGACGGGATCGTTTTCATCGAGTCGTTCGCCAACGTCACATCGGTCCTCGATGAGGGCCACCTCGCTCTGATCGACACCGGCAGCCCCATGCACGCGAATCGGATCCACGAGCTGGTGCGCAGCCGCACCGATGCGCCCCTGCGCACCGCGGTCTACACCCACGGACATGTCGACCACTGCTTCGGGGTCCCGGCGTTCGAGGCGGCATCCGGACAACCGCGGGTGGAGGTCGTCGCACACGAAGCGGTCACGGATCGCTTCGATCGCTACCTCATGACCCTCGGCTACAACGGCATCATCAACCAGCGCCAGTTCCGCCTCGGAGCGCCGCTGTTCCCCGATGACTTCCGCTACCCGGACCGGACCTACCGCGACTCGATGACGCTGCAGGTTGGCGACCTCACCTTGGAGTTGCACCACGACCGTGGCGAGACCGATGACCACACATGGGTCTGGATCCCCGAACGCTCGGTGCTGTGCACCGGGGACCTGTTCATCTGGGTCGCCCCGAACTGCGGCAACCCCCAGAAGGTCCAGCGCTACCCCATCGAATGGGCAGCCGCGCTGCGCTCGATGCAGAGACTCGGAGCGGAGGTCCTGCTCCCGGGCCACGGCCTGCCCATCCGCGGCGCGGAAGCGGTGTCCACGGTGCTGGGCGACACCGCGCAACTGCTCGAATCGATCTGCGCGCAGACCCTCGACATGATGAACTCGGGTGCGCCCCTCGACGAGATCGTGCACACGGTGTCGGCTCCGAGCGGACTGCTCGATCGCCCCTGGCTACGGCCCGTCTACGACGACCCGGAGTTCATCGTCCACAACATCTGGCGGCTCTACGGAGGCTGGTACGACGGCGATCCATCCCATCTCAAGCCTGCGCCGGCCGGCCGAGTCGCAACCGAGATCGCCGATCTCGCCGGTGGCGTCGAGGTCCTCTCCCGACGTGCATCGGAACTCGCGCAACGCGGTGAGCTGCGCCTCGCCGGTCACCTGGCCGAACTGGCGGTCCAGGCCGACCCCGAGTCCGCACCGGCGCACGCCGTGCGCGCCGAGGTCAACCGTGCACGGGTTGGCGCCGAGAGCTCCCTGATGGCCAAGGGCATCTTCGGCTGGGCCGAACACGAGTCCTCCGAACTGGCCCGGAACACCGCCGAGAGGGACGGCACGACCCCCGCGGGACGAGGAGAGCCCGGGTGATCATCGGCCGAGGTGTCTACCGGGAGGGGCGCAACACCGGCGCCACCGGTGGCTTCGCCGAGCTGGCCGAGCAGTCCGGTGACGACGCGTTCGTGTGGGTGGGCCTCAAGGACCCCTCGCCGGTGGAGCTCAGCGAGGCCGCCGACGCGTTCGACATCCACCCCCTCGCGATCGAGGATGCCCAGGCCACCCACGAACGCCCCAAGGTCGACGTGTTCGGCGACACCCTCACGCTGGTACTGCGTTCGGCCGCCTACGACGACGATCTGGAGGTGGTCGAGATCGGCCAGATCACGATCATGTCGTCACCGGGCCACGTGCTCGTGGTGCGACACGGCGACGCGGTGCCCCTGACCGACCTCCGCTCCCGCATGGAAGCCGAACCCGAGTGGCTGGCACAGGGGCCCGGCGCGGTGCTCCATGCGATCCTCGACACCGTCGTCGAGGCCTACCTGCCGGTCGCCGCGGGCATCGACAACGACATCGCCGAGGTCGAACAGGCGGTGTTCTCAGAGGAACGGGAGATGCCGACCAGGCGGATCTACGAGCTCACCAGAGAGGTGCTCGAGTTCCGCAAGTCCGCTAGCCCGCTCACCCGGGTGATGGAGACCCTGACCCGGTTATCGCATCCGATGATCACCGACGACATCCGCCGCTACCTGCACGACACCGAGGACGAGCTCAAGCGCGTCGTCGACCAGATCAACACCGAGCGGGAGCTGCTCGACTCGGCGCTGCAGGCGAACCTGGCCCAGGTCGGCATCCGCCAGAACGAGGACATGCGCAAGATCTCCGCCTGGGTCGCCATAGCGGCCGTGCCGACGATGGTGGCGGGCATCTACGGCATGAACTTCAAGTACATGCCCGAGCTCGACACCCGCTACGGCTACTGGGTGGTCCTCGGTTTCGTGACGCTCATATGCGTGGCGCTGTACCGCACGTTCAAGCGCATCGACTGGCTCTGAGCCAGCGAACTGTCCGGTGTGGCACACGCGGGTGTGGTCCCAGAGCGGACAGTTCGCCGGGGTGGCGGCGGGCGCGGGGGCGGGGCGAGGGGGGGCGGGGCGAGGGGGGGCGGGGGCGGGGCGAGGGGGCATAGGGTCTCGCCATGGGCATTCCGACACCTGACCCCGCCAGCACTGCGCTCGTCACGGGTGCGTCCTCAGGTATCGGCGCCGAGATCGCCCGTGAGCTCGCCCGCAGAGGCCATGGCCTAGTGCTGGTCGCCCGCCGCCGCGAACGACTCGAGCAACTGCGTGAGGAGCTCACCGACCGGGGCGTGCGCATCGAGGTGATGCCAGCCGATCTCGCGGATCGGGCGGACCGGGCGCGACTCGTGGAGGAGGTCGATCGAAGCGGACTGCAGGTCGACGTCCTGGTCAACAACGCGGGCGTGTCGACGATCGGCGCGGTCCACCGTGGCGACGTGGCCGCCGAGCTGAACATGGTCGAACTGGACGTGGCAGCAGTGGTCGATCTCTGCACAAGGTTCCTGCCGGCGATGGTCGAACGGGGACGTGGTGCAGTACTCAACGTCGCCTCCATGGGCAGCTTCCAGCCGGTGCCTGGTCAGGCGGGATACGGCGCGTCCAAGGCGTTCGTGTTGTCCTACACCCGGGCGGTCAACGGAGAGCTGCGCGGCACCGGGGTCAACGCGACCGCGCTGTGTCCCGGTCCGGTGCACACCGAGTTCGGCGAGGCAGCGGGTTTCGGTCCGGGGGAGGCCGAGGGGACCCTTCCGTCGTTCATGTGGGAACCCGCCGAGGGCGTCGCACGCGCCGCTGTGGATGGCCTGGACCGTGGCCACCCGGTGGTCATACCCGGCACCGCCAACCGCGCCACCGCTACCCTGGCGACCCTTCTGCCAAAGCAGCTGCTGGTGCCGGTGATGTCCCGACTGCACCCGGCTCTTCGGTCCTGAACAAATCACCCACAGGAGAGCGAGATGGGAATCCTGGAGAACTTCGAGCTCAACGACGAGGTCGCGCTGGTGACCGGGGCCAGTCGCGGCATCGGCCGCGCGACCGCGATCGCGCTCGCCGAAGCGGGCTCCGACGTCGCCCTGCTCGCCCGCAACGAAGCGGACCTCGCACTCGTCGCCGAGACGGTGGAGGCGATTGGCAGACGGGCGCTGCCGATCACCTTCGACGTCATGGACATCGAAGCGATGCCGGCTCTGGTGGAACGTGTCACTGGCGAGCTCGGAAACCTCGGGATCCTCGTGAACAACGCCGGCGGGTCGTTCCCCGAACCGCTGCTCGACACCTCCGTGCAGAGCTTCGAGACCGCGATCCGCTTCAATGTCACGACCGCGCTGGAGATGACCAAGGCGGTCGTTCCCTCGATGCTCGCCAATGGTGGCGGATCGGTGGTCAACATCAGCTCCGCGATCGCCAGGTTGGCCGACCGGGGTTTCACCGCCTACGGCACCGCGAAGGCTGCGATGGCCCACATGAGCCGTCTCAACGCGATGGACCTGGCGCCCCACATCCGGGTAAACGCGATCGCCGTGGGATCGGTCGCCACGGACGCTCTCGCGATGGTGCTTCCGCAAGAGGCCCGGGCGACGATGGAATCGAACACTCCCCTGGGTCGCCTCGGCGAACCCGAGGACATCGCGGCCGCAGTGGTCTACCTGTGCTCCCGTGCCGGCGAGTATGTGACCGGCAAGGTGCTCGAGGTCGACGGCGGCATGACCTTCCCGACGCTCCCGCTCGGGATCCCCGACTACGAACCCCCGGCCGGCTGAGCCCGATCACGGCTGCGTTCGTGGCGGTCGACGCCCGCTGGTAGACAGGTACCCCATGACCAACAACGCCCCAAAGGACCCAGCAACGGTCGACAAGTGCCTGATCCTCGGCCACGGATTCCACGAGGACGACAAGTCGAAGGTCCTCGAGATCATGCACCGCGTCGAGAGCCGCCTCAACGGGCTGTCGGCCAACCAGGTGACCCTGGAGCTGCTGGTCAAGGACCGCGACGGCAACGACCAGAAGGTCACCTTCGAGACGGACCTCGGTAGGGCGCACATCGTGGCCACATCGTCCGATCCGGATCTCTGGGTTGCGGTCGCACACGTACGCGACGAGTTCCTCCGCGAGTACGCGGACTGGAAGGACACCCACCTGCGCTGAGTGGCACCCCAGCCGGCGCCCGACAACGAGACGAGGGGGGACCGATGACCGAACCTGCGGTGTTGACCGAACGCGACGGACACCTGTCGGTGGTGACGCTGAACCGCCCGGAGCGTCAGAACGCCATCAACGGCGAGATGCTCGTGCGCATGTTGGATGCCTTCACCGAGGCCGACGAGGATCCCGCGATCCGCGCTCTGGTGCTGACCGGGGCGGGCGGCAACTTCTGTTCGGGAGCTGACCTCAAGGAGATGGCCGGTGGTCACCAGGGTGACCCCGACAGCGGGATCGACGTACAGGCCCGTCTCGCTGCAGACCCCGACCTGCCGTGGAAGGCCCTGCTGCGCAGCTGGCGTCCCCACGTTCCGATCATCCTGGCGGCGGAGGGCACCGCGATCGCCGGTGGCACCGAGCTGTTGGGCGCCACCGAGATCCGCGTCGCCGGTAGGTCAGCGCGCTTCGGCATCTCCGAGGCTCGCTGGTCGCTCTACCCGATGGGTGGATCCGCGGTGCGCATCCCACGCCAGATCCCCTGGAGCGTCGCATGCGAGTTGCTGTTGACGGGCGACCACATCACCGCGGACCGGGCACTGGAGCTGGGCCTGGTAGGCCATGTGGTGGACGACGGCAAGGCTCTCGACAAGGCGATCGAGATCGGCCAGCGCATCTGCGCGAACGGTCCGCTGGCGGTCAGCGCGATCCTGCGCACCCTGCGCGAGACCAACGGAATGCGTGAATCCGAAGCACTGGAACACGAGTTCACCTACGGTTGGGACGTGTTCGGATCCGAGGACGCGAAAGAGGGTCCACGGGCCTTCAAGGAGAAGCGCACACCGCAGTTCGAGGGCCGGTAGGTGCCCGCCGGGAAGGAAACAACGGCCGCCGTGGGGCAGGGCCCCCACCTCGCGGAGGAGGCGGGCGCGGTGCGAAGCACCCGGGTGCCCGCCGGGAAGGAAACAACGGCCGCCGTGGGGCAGGGCCCCCACCTCGCG
>CAYVYG010000142.1:0-8146 GCA_964454385.1 uncultured Microthrixaceae bacterium | reverse complement strand
ATCTGGACGGGGCCGGACACGATCGGGTTGCCCGAGTCGATCCGCGCGGTGGTCATGATCGACAACCATGGCATCGCGACCCTGCAACTCGACCACGAACCACCGCTGGAGTTCACACCCGAGCACGCCTCGTGCGGGGCACTCGAAGTGTGCGCCCGCCGAATGGCCGGCTTCGAGCCCGGGGTGCAGGCTGGTGGTGCCACCGAGGCCACACCGACCTCGGTGGGTCTCCACGAGTTGGGCTTGCCCGCCGACGCCGAGGGGGTGCTGGCAGGTTGGCTCGGCACCGCGACAACAAGCGGTGAGCGGCAGCTCCGGTTCCCGCTGGGAGTAGTCACAGGAGGCGGGGTCCTCGCGGTGGACCTGGTGCGCGATGGACCGCACGCTCTGGTCGCAGGCACCACCGGAGCCGGCAAGTCGGAGCTGCTGCGGACCATGCTGCTCGGCCTCGCAGCCCGGTACCCGCCCGAGCAGCTCAACCTCTTCCTGATCGACTACAAGGGTGGCGCAGCGTTCGGGACGCTCGCAGCGCTGCCGCACTGCGTGGGGCTCCTCACCGATCTGCGCGGCGACGGCGCGGATCGCACCCTGACGGCTCTGCGCGCCGAGCTGCACCGTCGCGAATCGGTCCTCGAAGCCGCTAGCGCGAGTGATCTGGCGGACCTCGAGGATCCGGTGCGCCTGGGGTCCCTCGCGATCGTGATCGACGAGTTCGCCACCCTGGTCGCGGAGGTCCCGGACTTCCTCGACGGGATGCTCGACGTCGCCCAGCGCGGGCGCAGCCTCGGGATCCACCTGGTCCTCGCCACCCAACGACCCACGGGCGTGGTGACCGATGCGATCCGCGCCAACACCTCTCTGCGCATGGCCCTGCGGCTGCCCGATGTGGACGACAGCACCGACGTGATCAACTCTCCGCGCGCAGCGGGTCTCCCCCGCGATGTCCCCGGCCGGGCACTGGTGCGTCTCGGTCACGACGAGCTCGTGGAGACCCAGGTCGCCTACAGCGGAGGTTGCTCGCGGGGCCGCCCCGAGGTGCGTGTGCGAGATCTCCACATCAGTGAATCCCAGGTAGGTAGCCGGTTCGCCGGGACAGCCAGCCCGCAGAGCACGCCCGCAGGGTGCTGCTCCACCGATCGTGCCGTGACCCCGAGTGACATGGACGCTCTCGTGTCCGCGATCCATGAGGCATCTCTGGACAGCGGTTCGGCCATCCCCCACCGCCCGGTGCCCCCGCCACTGCCAGAGCGGGTCGACCTCGACGAGCTCGATGAGCTCGGAACCGCGTGCGACCCCGGTGCGACAGGTACCACTCATCCCGACCCCGACCCCGACCCCGACCCCGACCCCGACGCCGACCCCGACTCCGATCCCGATCCCGACGCCGGGCCCGACACCCCGCCGCCCCACCGAGGACGCCCCGTGCGCGAAGCGTTGACCATCGGCATGTGTGACCGACCCGAACTGCAGGAGCGAGAGCTGCTGCGCATCGAAGTCGACCGCACAGCGGGGGTGTTGGTCACCGGAGCGCCCGGAAGCGGCGTGAGCAGCACCCTGGTGGCGATCGCCGATGCAGCGCGGCGCCAAGGCAACTGGGAGATCTACGGCATCGATGCAACCGGGGGCCTCAGAGCTCTGGCCGGGAACCCGTCGGTGCGCGAGGTGGTCGATGCAAACGACCACGAACCACTGCGCCGCATGCTCGAGCGCCTTGGCCGCGACGTCGCCACCACTTCACCGGAGCACCCCGCACCACAAGACCCGGCATCAGCCGACCCCGCACCGCAAGACCCGGCATCGGCCGACGTACCAAGGCGTCTGTTGGTGCTCGACGGCTTCGGTGCGTTCGAGCAGAGCCAGGAGTCCGTGAACCGCGGGTGGGCGACCGCCGCGTTCGTCGAGCTGGTGGCTGACGCCCGACGCAGCGGTCTGGTGGTCGCGGTCTCGGCACGCCGCCGCATGGAGGTTCCGCCATCGTTGTTGCACCACCTCGGGGAGCGGATCGCGCATCGTGTCGTCGACGAGGACGAGGCGGCGCTGATGGACGCTCCCGCCGAACTGGCGCGGGCTGATCTTCCGCCGGGACGCGCCCGGGCGCGAGGCCACTGGGTGCAGATAGCGCTAGCTGCCCCGCGTGCGGAGCACCCTCGCAGGCCGCCCCGGCGGCTGGGACGTGAGGTGGCTCTGTCGAAGCTCATCGAGCAACACCGAGGCGATGACCACCATCGGTGGTGCCTGCCGATCGGTGTCGCGGCCGGGGACCTCCGCACCGCCTGGATGGACCTGGGCGGCACACACGCACTGGTGTGCGGTCCGCCGGGCAGCGGCCGCACCACGACGCTGCACAGCATCGCTGCGGTGGCGGAGCGCAACGGCGTCACGGTGGTGGTCGGCGCCGGCGGGGTGGAATCAGCGCTGGAGCAAGCCACGCGCCTCGCGGCGGAAGGTCCCGGAAGGCGCTCGATCGTGCTCCTCGACGATCTCGACCGGGTGGCTGACGACCCGGAGATCGACAGGCTGCTCGCGGATGTGATCGTCGATCCCAGGTCCTCCAACCTGCGTCTGGTCGCGTCTGCGGATCCGCTCGGGATCATTCGGAGCTACGGCGATGCCATCACCAGTCTCCGATCGATGCGCACCGGGATCATCCTGGGTGACGACGCCCACCACAACGGCGACGTGTTGCACCACGACCTCCGTGGCCGTGACGACATCCCAGCGGCACCCGGGCGTGGCTGGCTGGTGCACCGGGGTCGCGCCGAGATCGTGCAGGTAGCTCGCTGAGCCGGCATGGAGGCTCCTCGCTGCACGAAGGGGGTCACGCTGGGGGACCCCACCGGTCAACCGCCCTCAGACGCCTCCTCGAGCAGGGCGAGGTCGTCGATCTCGACCAGCCCCACCGCCAGCGCGTGTTCCACCAACCGCCGTCGGCGCTGAGCCGCCTGGTCCCCCTCCACCCCGCAGAGCCCGGGCACGCCTGCGCGGTCCAACTTCTCACACAGGTGGTCCAACTTGCGGTTGTACTTGGACAGCGACCACCCAAGGCGATGGGCACACACCGCCTTCGAGGGTGCGTCACCTGGATCCGCATGGGGATCACGCAGGCGTTCGGCCGCCAGGTCGACCAACAGCAGCTTCTGTTCGGGGTTCAGCTCCACAACCCCCCACTCGAGCGTGCGCTGTCCGCCCAGATGCTCGGATCTGACCTCGGCAGGTGACTTCACGTCCTCGAGAGCCGCGTCGAGCTCGTAACGGGTCCGCCCTGCCACGAAAGAGATCGTGAACTCGGCCATCTCGAGACCCACAGAGCGACCGGGTGCCAGCACCACCGCGCTCGGGCCCGACCGGTCCGTGACGTTCAACACGATCCCTCCCCCGACGTTCGACAACAACCAGTGACCCTCGTCGTGCTCGAAGGTGCCGAGCACGCGGTGGAGGTACGGATTGGAGTCGATCAGCAGTTCTGCCTCTCGTCCGAAGCTCAGCGAGTCCCCCGGCTCACAAACGCGATCCTCCCCGCAGTAGTCGACGTACAGTCGTCCTGCCATCGGGCTCCTCTCCCTTCACCCTGGTACTGGTCACGATCCGCCCTGGTGCGATCCGCCCTCCCGTGCGCGGCGCAGATGCCCCCGGTCGCTGGCCCCCACCCATCGATCGAATTCCTGCCACACGGCTTTCCGCTTCTCCCCAGCTTTCCAGTCCTCTCCCTAGCATCCTCGATGCTATGTGACTCCATTTCGGGCCATCAAGTGCTGTATCAGATCCAGCCGCCGCAAGGATCGTACGGGTGATTGCACAGCGGGCCCTCCAAAGGGGCAGGCTGTGCGGGTGAACGAAGATCCCGACGGGACCGAGCACCGCGCGCCGGAACCGATCACGCCCCGAGCGGCTGGCCCAGCAGTGGACCATGTGGCACAGAGGCGCGCCAGGTTGTTGCGACTCACCTCGGCGGGACAGCGAATCGGCTACGGATGCTTCGGCCTTGCGATGGTGCTGTTGGTGGTCGCGCTGGCGACCCAGCTCCCGACGTGGCTGGTGACGACGATCGTGGTGCTCATGTTGGCCGGTTCTGTGGTGTTGTTGCCAGCGATCATCCTCTCCTACGGCGCCAAGGCAGCCGAGAAGGATGAGCGTGGGGAACCGTTCCGCTACTGACCGGCCGCGCCTCCGGCGGCGCGAGCGCCTCCCCCATCTCCGCCTGGCTCGCTCGTGCTCGCGCTGCGAGCCACGCGCCACACCGGCTCGCTGGGGACCTCGGGTGGATCCACCACGCCGCAGGGAGGCTGCGGTACGTATCCGGCGAGCTCGACATCGACCCGCAGAGCGGGCCCTTTCGAGCCGTTGGGACCACCGGGGCACATGGCCACTTCGACGGCGGAGGCGAGGGTCTGTGGATCGTGTGCCGCGACCGAGATCTGCCGCGACCCGGCGAACCACTCCCATCCGTGCACCACGAAGCCCTCGCGATCGGCCACCTGCGCCTGGGGGCCCTCGACCGACACCGCACCGCGTACATGACCGGCCAGGGAGGCTTCACACGGATCACGTCGGGCCACCGCCAACAGGGTCCCGAGGTCGAGGTGTGACCAGGAGACGCCTTCGGGGAACGACAGCGCGGTGGGCGCGAACCGGTGGCCCCCTTCGTGAGTGGAACGCCAGATGCGCAACCCCTCGACCGGGTCTTCCTCGAGAGCAGCCAGCAAGGCGGCATGCAGCGATGTACCACTACCGCCACAACAGATGTCACGCGTGCCGTGGGTGCACAACAACACGTCCACGGTCCCCGGCGCAGGGTCGTCGCGGAGCTCCGCGAGAGCTCCGAGCGCTTCGTCGTCGCAGCGGATCAGAGCCGAGCACAAGCGCAGCACCGACTCCGGCGAGTCGGGCGGCATCAACCACTCACGCAGCTCGAACGGGCCTGCGTGGCCACGGCTGCGGTCGTCACGGTCCTCGCCCCGTGGGCCCACATGACGTTCACGTGCCATCACCCGCACACCGTCACCCGGGTCGACCGGCATCACCCCCTGTGGTCGCCAGACCCGGCCGTCCTGACCTGTGATGGTGGCACTGGGCGCGTCGCACAGGGACGCGAACGGCTCTGCCAGGCTGATGTCCCTGGGCCAGGGTCCGGGCACCTCCACGATCAGCACCGCGTCCCAGTGGGGCGCGGTGCCCGCCGGGTCGACGCCGAGGGCGGCGTGCAACGGTGCGCAACGCGCGCTCGAGGGTTGGCCCGGTGATGTCATCTCCCGAACTTATGCAACACCGGCGTGCCGCACCCGTCGGCACGACAGCGGTGCGCCGCGCGCGAGAGGCGGGTTCAGGCGCCGGCGATGCCTCTGGTAGCTTTGTTACCGATCGGTAACCCCGAGCTGCGGCAGGGCCGCCACGGCGCCCCGGGTGAACGAGTTGTCCCGGCCGGCCGGCTCCGGCTGCCCGCCGCTGCACCCTCCACAGGACCTGCCATGAGACTTCCCGCATCCGAGAGACGAGAGCAACTCATCGGGGTCGCCATCTCGGTCTTCGCTCAACACGGCTACCACACGACCTCGATGAACCATGTCGCCGAGGCCGCCGGGGTCACCAAGCCGGTGCTCTACCAGCACTTCTCGTCCAAGCGGGAGCTGTTCATCGAGTTGCTGACCGAGATCGGCGAACAGTTGCGCACCTGTATCGCCAAGGCGACAGTCGACGCCCCCGGTCCGCGCCAGCAGATAGAGGCCGGGTTCCGCGCCTACTTCGACTACATGGATGCGAACACCGACGCATACCGGGTGCTCTTCGGTGCCGGGGCGCGCCGTGATCCCGAGTTCGCCTCCCTCACCCGATCGGTGGAGGAATCCATCGCGCAGGCCATCGCCGAGCTGATCGTCGTGGACGGTCATCCGGCGGAGGACCGCGAGCTGATAGCCCACACGATCGTCGGCATGACCGAGGCTGCGAGCCGATACTGGCTCGCCCATGACCGCACCCCCGCGATCGAACAGCTCGCCGAAGCCGTTGCGAGCCTCGCCTGGTCAGGCATGCGCGGCATCACCGCGCATGGTGTCACCGCATCGGAGCCTGCGCCCGGCGCGCCTCACCACGGTTAGCCTCACACCGTGGCTGACGACACCGCGGCTCTTGACACGCCCGGCAGCGAGACCTTCGAGGTCGTGGTCGAGATCCCCCAGGGGTCACGCAACAAGTACGAAATCGACCACGACACCGGCGCGGTGTGGTTGGACCGCCATCTGTTCGCGGCCACGGTCTACCCGGCAGAGTACGGGTTCTTCCCCGACAGCCTCGCCGAGGACGGCGACCCCCTCGACGCGCTGGTGTTGCTCGAGGACCCGACCTTCCCGGGCTGCCACATAAGGGCCAGACCGGTGGCAGTGCTCGAGATGGCCGACGAAGCAGGGCGTGATCTCAAGGTGCTGTGCGTCCCCGCGGACGATCCCCGCTGGGCGCACATCAGCGACCTGGACGACGTGGACGACTTCCTGCTCTCGGAGATCCGTCACTTCTTCATGGTCTACAAGGACCTCGAACCCGGCAAGTTGAGCGAGATCGGTCAATGGACCGGTCGCTCCGATGCGCTCGCGGCGATCGAGGACGCAATACAGCGCTACCGGAGCTGAGCGCGTCCCGACCAGACCGGACCGCGTCACCAGACCAGGGCCCGTCAAGCAGACCGGACCGCGTCACCAGACCGGGACCCGTCAAGCAGACCGGGACCCGTCAAGCAGACCAGGGCCCGTCAAGCAGACCAGGGCCCAACCAGACCGGGCCGCGTCGGATCCGCCGGGACCCACCGCGGTGGAGGTCTCACCTGGGCAGGCGTGGCACGGTGACCTCGAGTCCCATCTCGCGCAGGCGCACCTCCCGGGACACCACCGCGGCCTGCGACGCGAGATCGGCGTCGGTGAGGTTGCGTCCGGTGAGGCTGCGGGGCCACAACCGGTCGAGGAGCACCACCGACAGCTCGTTGGCGTACAGGTAGAGCATGCCCAGCAGGTATGCCCACGACAACAGGCCGAACACGATCACGAACACCCCGTAGGTGTCAGAGGACTGCAACACGTACCGGTTCACGAACCAGGTGCCCGCCAGCTGCAACGCCAACCAGAACACGCCCGTCGCGCCGGCGCCGGGGAGCTGCGCGGCCAAGGGCACCTTGCGCACACACAGCATCGCATGCAGCCCCAGGTAGCAGAGGGCCCCTGCAGCGAACGGCAACAGGTAGCCTGCTCCGCGCTGCAGCACCGGCAGGTCGCGGTCGCCGAAGATCCAGGCCGACGAGCCGGTCAGGACCAAGCACGCACCGATCAACGCCGCAGCGGGCAGAGCGCGCAGGCGTCGCAGGATCCATGGGCGTCGGTCGAAGCGGGGCACACCCCAGACGTTGTTGAGAGCCTCCTGGATCACCTCCAACAGGCCGAGGCCCGCCCACAACGACACCAGCACCGAGCCGATCACGACCACCAGGCTCCCCTGCACGGACGACGAGGTGTCCGCGATCTCGGCACCCACGACCGGCACCGCGGCGAGGGTCGAGTCGACCAGGTCGTCACGCAAGCCGGGGTTGCCCTCCAACACGATCCCCACGATCCCAACGAACGCCAACAGCAGTGGGAACACCGAGAAGAACCCACGGTAGGACAGCATCATCGCGAGCTGACCGCCGCGGTCCTCGCCGTACTTCTTGATCACACCATGGACCAACGCCACCGGGGGCGTGCGGCGCTGCACCGAATCGATGCGGTCCAGGGTGCGGTCGAGGATGTTGGGGGACGGGTCTCCGCCTTCGAGCACTCCGCCATCCCGCGCATCGGCGTCCTGCGACGCGGCGTCCTGCGCGGGTGCGTCCTGCGCGGGTGCGTCCTGCGCGAGTGCGTCCGGCGACGCGGTGTCCTGCGCGGGTGCGTCCTGGTCGTCGGCCACACCGAAGAACCGAGCCATCGACAACAGGCTGCGGAAGGCTTGCAGCGTGATTTTCTCTTCCCGCCACAGCGAGGCGTACCACGAGGCGTAGCCGGTCGTCTCGCCCTTGGGGGCATCGACGAGCATCCAATGTTCGCCGTTGGTGACGAGGCCGAGACGAACGCCCGTGCCGTGCAGCAGGTCGGTCATCCGGGTATCGGGAGACGCCTTCCAGCGAGACCCT
>CAYVYG010000141.1:0-8183 GCA_964454385.1 uncultured Microthrixaceae bacterium | reverse complement strand
TCCTTGTAGGAAGCGGGAGCGCGGAACGTGAGGACCTCCGCCTTCGTTTGACCAAGTTGCGGTGATCGGCGTCGGGTCTTCTTGATCTCGGTGACGTCCTCGGGCGTGAAGTCTGCGGCTACGAAATCGTCGGCGATTGCAGCGATCTCGTCGTCAGTGATGGTTCTGCCTGTCTGGGTGGTTCGGCTCATGGGTCCCCTCCGGTGAGGTAGGTCCTGAATACTGCGCGTAGTGGCATGGCGTGGATGATCAGCTCGTCGTCTGGGAGTTGGAGGTACAGCAGTTCGAGCAGGTTGCCCGCCGTGTCGGGGCCGATGCAGAGGCTCTTGACTGGCTCGTTTCGGGTGTCGATGTCATAGAAGGCCAGGGCATTGCCCCACGCGTGCTCGATGTCCTCGGCGGTCAGACCATGGCGGAACGCCGACGAGTGGGTTTCCACCAGCTTAAGTGTAATACGTTTACGATCGACCTGCCTTTGTGCTTGGTCACCGGCAACATCATCCGCCTTCGCTGAGCCGCGCCATCGACGTGCAGAGATCGACCGCTCGTACGCCACCTACGATGAGCGCCCGGTCACCGAGACCGACGAGTGGGGCTACCTGGCATCGTTTCGCTCCGCCGCCGGCGCTTCGTGACCGACCAGCCCCGACGCAGCGAGATCTGGTGGTGCGGGTTGCCCGACATCGCCCGCAGGCCAGTTGTCTTCCTGAGTCGTGACGTCGCGATTCCCCGACTGGGCCGGACGCTGATCGCCCCGTGCACGACCACGGTGCGAGGACTACCCAGCGAGGTGGCCCTCGATCCTGCAGCCGATCCGGTCCCTCTCGTGTGCGCGGTCAATCTGGACTCGATCGAGAGCGTGTCGGTCAGTGTTCTCGTCGATCGACTCGGTCGCTTGAGCGACGAGCGGATGCGAGAGGTCTGCGACGCGCTTTCCATTGCGGTCGAGTGTCACTGACCTGTCGATCACCCCTCACACGCATCGGCACCACCTCACCGCTTCGCGAACGACTCATTGGCGGAGGTCGTGGCACCCGCACGCGACCCCGACAGACCTCCCGTACGCCCGTCAGCCGATAGCGAGCCGCTCGGTGCGCTGAGCGGTGACCTCGGCGATCAACTCGAAGTCCCTGTCGACGTGCAACACGGTGAGCTCCGCGAGCTCAGCGGTCGCCGCGATGAGCAGGTCCGAAACCGACGGGGCTCGGTGCTGGCCGCGCTCAGCCAACACCGACTGGAGCTCAACTGCCCGATCCTCCGCTCTGGGTGTGAGGTACTCGACGGGCATCGATGCGATCGGCGGGTCTTCGAGTAGAGAGCGGTGGTCCGGACCCGAGCGAGCAGAGTATCCGACCTCCAGAAGGGTGACCGTGCAGATCCGCAACAGACCGCGCTCGATCCGACCCGCCCACTCAGCAGCGTCCGGAACAAGGTGCAGGCGCGTGATCGCGGACTTGTCGACGAGCCAGGTGGTCAGCTCCATGCGTCGGACATGACCTCCGGATCATCCAGATCCCGGGCAAGTGACGCCGTGCGTTCGAGGTGGTCGACCGTGACCGGGCCTGTTTGCTGGAGACGTTCACGTTCGAGAGCCCGGCGAACGTACTCGCTGCGGGAGAGACCTGCGCGCCTCGCCTTGGCATCGATCACAGCCAGCACCTCCTCTGGCACGTTCCTGATCAGGATATCGGTCATGTCTTGCACCTCTGATAGCTAATGATATCGCCAGGCGCGACGGCTGCTACTCCGACAGCGACGAGTACGCGTCTTCGCTGGCTGGGGCATCGGCCCGTTCTCCGACGCAATCCTTGTAGTAAGCGGGGGCGCGGAACGTGAGGACGTCCGCCTTCGTTCGACCAAGTTGCGGTGATCGGTTCGGGTCTTCTTGATATCGGCGACGTCCTCTGGCGTGAAGGACTTCAACAGGGTCCGGTTAGCACGTAACCGTCACCGGTGCGCGTATAGGTCCACACTTCGAGTCGGAAGTCAGCTTCGAGGTACAGCGCCGCGACCTCATCCAAGGTGTCGGGGTACTCCCCCGCTCCTTCTGAGGCCGTCCACGCCTCGATCGCGGTCTCCAAGATGTCGCGGTCGATCCTGCATTCGATGTCGCTGGGAACGGTCGTCGGTGGCGGGTCCACCGGAGTGCATGCCCCCACGGCCAGAAGCAGCGTTGCGATGGCTGTGCCGGTCGTCCAGTTCCGCCAGGTGCGCATGTCGGATCCCCTCGCGTCGTCGGTTCAGCTTCGCACAGTCGGGCGACGGACGCAGCAGGCTGGGCGACGCGCCCGGGATTCGCGCACCGGTGTCAACCAGCGGGTCCTCTCAGCGCTGTTATGGGGTATGACACAGGCGGGTGCGGCGACCGCGGAACCAGCCGATTGCGCAGAGGAGAGAACGGTTCGCAACTTCGATGAGTTCTACCGGAACGAGTTCACCGGTCTTGTCGCGCTGGCGGTTGCCATCCTGGGCCACGGTCACGGCGCCGAGGATCTGGTACAGGAAGCGATGCTCGATGCGCACCGACGATGGGCCCGCATTGGCGCCTACGACTCGCCCCGCGGCTGGATACGTACCGCCGTGGTCCAGCGAGCGGTCAAGGTGACCGCGAAGCGCTCGAACGAGCGCCATGCTGCCCTTCGTGCCCGCCCACTGGCCGCGGCGTGCGAGTTGGACCGCATCGCCTTGGACCCGCGTCTGCGCGAAGCGCTGCTCGAGCTTCCTCCACAGCAGCGGGCCGCCGTCGCACTCCACTACCTGGAAGACGCGTCCGTGCAGGAGACCGCGCACGCGCTCGGGGTCACCGACGGCACCGTCAAGACCCACCTGTCCCGTGGACGAGCCCGGCTCATGTCCATCCTCCAACGAGACTCCGAGGAGCACGAAGATGAACGATGACGACGACCGGACCGTGAGATCAGCCTTCGAAGACCTGCGACGGTCAGTCGAATCCGCTGTAGATGCGGAAGCGGCCCGTGGGCGTTTCGAACAAATCCGAACAGCTTCGGGCCGTCGGCGCGTCAAGGCGGGACGGGCGATCGGTGCAGCGGCGGCAGCAGCAGCGGTGCTGGTGCTCGTCGGGTTGGTGACGATGTGGCCCTCCGGAAACGGCACCCGGGAAGTCGTCACCGGCGGCACGGTTGAACCGACCACCAGCGAGGTATCCCACCCCACGTGCCCGGATCCGAATCAGCTCTTCGTCTACCTCGACCCCGATGTGGACCCACCGGAGACCTATGACGTGTCGGCCTACCTGGGGAACCTCGAGGGCGTCGAGAGCGTTGGCTACATGGACGAGGAGGACACCTACGCCGAGTTCACCCAACTCTTCGCCGACGAACCGGAACTGGTCGACTCGGTCAAACCCGGGGACCTGCCGAGGTCGTTCCGGCCGGTACGCAGCATCCCCTGGGACGAGGCCACCCTGAACGGCCTCGAAGCGCTCCCCGGAGTGAAAGAGGTCCAAACGGCCGCCGAACACGTAACACCCGAGTGCGTTGACGCCTCACCCGAGGGTGGTGCATCCGGGCGAGCGGCCACTGGGGCGAACAGTGATGAGGTCCCCGGAAGAGGGGTCGTCGACCAGCCGTTAGGGCCGATGGTGCCGGCACCCCCGTTCCAGGTCCCCGCGAACCAGAAACGAGCCGCCGGATTCGGCACCAACTCGGCGCCGGTTGCGCACGCCACAGACCTGAGCCTCACCGGCTACGTCGACTGGGACGACATGTATCCAGCCACCAGACCCGTCGACGACACCTTTCCCCCTCCGATGGTTCCGGTCTGGAACGAGGACCGCACACAGATCGGCTGGTGGGCGGCGAACCTCGGATGGGTGACCTTCGAGGATGTGAGCGACCCCGACTTCGACTTCCGCGAGCGTTGGCTCGCAGAGCGCACCAACCAAGATGCAGCCAGAGAACTGCACGGTGCCAACCCGCCCGACACCGACGACGGTCAGTAACGCAGGATTCGGAAGCGGAGCCCCGCTCTACCGCACCGACGGCTGGGACTGCAGCGTCGCCGCGGCGTTTGACCGACTACCTGCACGAACGCCGTGACGGCCTCGGCGTCGAGTACACATCCGAGGTGGTCCGCAACTGCGAGTCGTGTCGCCTTCGTTGGTCTGAGCGACCCGGCCAGTACCGGTGAGATCGAGCGTACGCTTCGACACTGCAGAGGCTCAACTGACGGCGTTCGATGAGCGCGCAGATCGCGATGCCCTCACCGCTGCCCAGACACTCAACACGATCATCGCCGGAACGCACACGAATCCTGTCAGTATCACCCCGCCACCCCCGATGTTCGCTCCGACCACCCCGGCGGTCATGATGCGGTAACCGACGCCGAGGAACAGCCCGAGCGCGAGCAATGGTGCAACGACCAGCAGCTGCGTTCGGTCGACCCTTCTGCCGCTGCGGTGCAGTCCCACCAGAACCAGGATCGAGAGCCCGAGGAGCACAGTCGCGCTCCAACCGATCGAGCTCTCCTGAGCGCTCGTGAGCGGGATCGGTCGGAGAAGGTGATCGGGGTGATCGGTCGTGGTCGAGAGGTCGCCCACCGCCCACCACGTTGTGAACGGGACACAGACCACGATAAGCACCCAGCAGCTCAGTCTCGTTCGTCCCATCGGTCCAGTGTGGGCCAACTGCTTGCATGTCCACCTGAGTGGAATCCCCCGGATCTGACTGGGTGTCCGCAACGGGATGAACTGACCAGGAGCGATCAGGAGCGATGCATCACGCCCAACTTCAGCCGACCACCGCGAGGTGGGACAGAACCCCGTCGTCATCGTCGTGGACCGGAACGACGACCCGACCCTGGAACTCCAACGGCTCACCAGCGAAGCCGCCGCTGAGGTCCACGTCGGAAACCCCGGTCCACCTCCGACCGTCGGTGGAGCGCAACAGGTTCGACGTCGATGGTTCACCGCCGCTGTCACGGCGCACATGGACTGTCCACATCTCGTCTTCGAACACGAGCGGCTCCCGGTAGGAGTGAACGCCGCCACCGACACCGCAGCGCCCACCCGAGTCCCGCACGACCGTCCATGAAGTTCCATCGGTCGAGTGCAACAGCGACGCGTCGACGCCCTCACCCAGCGAATACGCACTCGCGGTTGCCACCCAACCGTGACCGAAGCGTTCAACGCTGCGGAAGGCCCCTCCACAGAAGCCCCCCTCTGGATCATCGACGGTCATCGCCGACCACGAGAAGCCTCCGTCGGTGGAGGAACGCCTGTCCCTGACGATGAGGCCATCGGCGTTCAATCCGGCATGACAGAACCCCGCCTCGTCCGCCGAGCATGGTTGCGCAGACCACGTTGCGCCCCTGTCGAGCGAATGGATGATCACCGAGCGCCGCGGTCGTTGTCCCCCGACGCCGTCGATCTCGATGCGACCGACGAGGGCATTCCCTTCGGCCCAGAGCGCATCGAGCTCAGCGTGCTCTCCGGTGGCGAGCCCGACACCGGAGACCGTTCCGGCACCCCAATCGGATCCCTCGCCGTGCACCAGGGTGAAACAGCAGCCCAGCCGGGAAGCACCCACTGCGAGCACACCATCCGCATGCAACACCTGGGGGACCTCGTAGGCAGACATCCCCTCGATCCGGGGACCGGAGTGCCATTCGACCCCGTCGGCGGAAGTCCACACATGGAACGCTCCGCCGGGAACCGCCGAGGAAACGACGTCGGGGTTCTCGAGGTCCCGCACCTCCCGGCCCGTCAACGACAACACATCACCGGTCACGCGAGGTCCCCCGGTATCGAATGCGATCCGCTCCGGCGCCGCGGGCAACTCGACGCGGCTCCAGTCCTCACCGTCTGATGAGCGCAACAACGTCGACCCCGAACCGGGATTGACACCGAACAGCGCATCTCCGAACGAGACCACTCCCTCGCCAGGGATGAGCGGACCCGATGGCGTCAGCCGGCTCTCCGCCTCGATGGTCGCAGTTGGTTCCGACTCGCGCGAAGCGCCGTCTGCACAACCCACAGCCAGGACGAACAACGCCGACAGCGCTATCGACACGAGCACCCGGAACCAGTCCGGACGGTCATGGCGCATGGATCCTCCCGGGTGTCTCACACGCCCCGGTTCGGGTCGTCGACCACCGCACCTGCGGCCCCCGCCGGCATGCGCACGACGTGATGGTCGAAGCGGCGACTCGCCGTTGAGATCGGAGTACGCATTGACACCTCGAGTCGAACTCGCCAGAGAGGCCACCCTGAACCGATGGTGACCAGAGAGCCGTCGCGGCTGTACTGGAACCATGAGCCGCAAGCTGGCGATGAGGCGCTGGTTCGCACAACGCGCCCGGCCCCGCACCGCGGGACCACCGCCGTCGGCGAACGGAGCGTCGTCGCTGCATCTGCGTTGGGATGCACGAGGTGCGTGGAGCTCTGTCTCGGTGGATCTCACCGTCGAGATACCGCCAACGGTGCCGAGGCTCTACTTCTGGGCGCTTCAGGCGGACTTCACCGACCCCCGCGGGCGAGCCGTGGCTGGTGCGCACCTCGGGCTGCAGTGGCACCCTGCTCATCCGCACGGCCGGGCGGTCAACTGGGGCGGCTACCGCACGGGTGGCGGTGAGCTCGACGGATCGGTATCACCGCTGGCGTCTGCGACGGTGAACCCGAACACCCGCGACCACCGCTGGGAACCCGGTCGCCCCTACCGGCTCACGATCGCACGAGCCGACGACACCCCCGCTCCCGCCGGGACCATCGCCTGGCGCGCGAGCGTCACGGACTCCGGCCGTGGCGCCACCACGGTGGTGCGTGACCTGTTCGTCCCGGCCGAGCGGATCTGTTCGGTCGTGATGTGGTCGGAGGTGTTCGCCCGCTGCGACGATCCGGCCACCCAGGTCCTGTGGTCACACCCCGAGCTGGTGGACACCGGCGGAACGACGACCTCCCCACAGCGGGCAGCGGTCAACTACCAGTCCCACGCGGATGGGGGCTGCGCCAACACCTGTTCGTGGTCGACAGATGACGGCCTGCGCCAGCGCACCAACACCGCCAGGACCGTTCCACAGGGAGCGGTGTTGGCCTGGACCCGTTGACGTTTGGAGAACGCAGCCCGACCATGGCCGGAGGTGCGCAGGATCACGACCCGAACTGTCCGCTCTCGCACTCGCCGGTGTGGTGCCAGAGCGGACAGTTCGGGAATGGCGTCGCCTGGCGCTCCGCCGGGACCTCGCGGAACGGCTGGTCGGGCACCGGGTGACCGCGCTCATGGGGCCACGCCGGTACGGCAAGACGAGTCTGTTGCGCCGTGTGGTGGCCGACCTCGAAGCCGTGGGACCAGAGCCGCTGTGGGTCGACTTCTACGGGATGACCTCGGTCGCCGACGTCGCGGGGGCGCTCGACCGCGGCCTCGCCTCGGCACGCGGAAAGCTCCGCTCGGCGCTCGACTCTGTGGCCGCGGGGATGTCGGTGCGCCTCGGGATCGTCGGTGTTGAGCTGTCCAGATCCAAACGCGAGAGGCCTGATCCGGTCGCGACCCTGTGGTCGTTGCTCGAGGTGCTGGTCACGACCGTGCAGCGCCGCGAACTGGTGGTGGTCTTCGACGAGTTCTCCGGGCTCAGCCACGCCGCGGGTGCAACGGCGATCCTGCGCAGCGCACTGCAGAACCACTACCGCGACATGGGGCTCGTGTTCGCCGGTTCACATCCCTCAACGATGCGCATGTTGTTCTCGGATCGCGCCGAGCCGTTCTTCGCGCAGGCCGACCTGGTCGAGATCGGCCCGCTCAGCGACACCGAAGTGACCGAGCTGGTGAGGTACGGCTTCGAATCGACCGGGCGCGACGGGACCGAGGTGGTGGCGCGCATCGTGGCGATGGCCGAGGGTCATCCGCAACGCTGCATGCAGCTCGCGGATGCCGTGTGGTAACGCGTCGAGGCCGGTGCAAACGCCACGCAGCGCGACTGGGAGGACGCACTCGCCGCCGTGCGCACCACGGTCGACAACGGATCCGAACGGCTGTACGCGTTGTTGCCGACAGGGCACCAGAAGACCCTGCGGGTCATCGCATCCGGCGACAGCATCTACGGCTCCACCGCAGGTGCACTGGATCTGGCACCCGGCACCGCCAGCGCTGCGGCCGACGCGCTGGTCGGCAACGGCTTTCTGGTAACCACCGGTGACGGCCCTCGGATCGTCGACCCGCTGCTTGCTGACT
>CAYVYG010000140.1:7292-8191 GCA_964454385.1 uncultured Microthrixaceae bacterium | reverse complement strand
CGATCCTCGCCAACGGCACCGAGGAGCAGAAGAAGTTCTTCCTGCCGAGGATCCTCGACGGATCGATGAGGTGGTGCCAGGGCTTCTCAGAGCCCGACTCGGGGTCCGACCTGGCGTCGCTCAAGACCACCGCGGTCGCGGATGGCGACGAGTGGGTCATCAACGGCCAGAAGGTCTGGACCACCCAGGCCCAGTTCGCGGACTACTGCTTCCTGCTGGCACGCACGGATCCCGATGTCAAGAAGCAGGCCGGGATCTCCTACTTGCTGGTTCCGATGAAACAGGACGGGATCGAGGTCCGCGGGATCGTCCAACCGGATGGCACCGCCGAGTTCAACGAGGTGTTCTTCTCCGACGCCCGCTGCCCGATCGACAACGTGGTCGGTGGTGTCAACAACGGTTGGAAGGTCGCGAACGACACCCTCGGGTTCGAACGCGGGATGTCGGCGACCACGGGCTATCGGCGCTTCGAGGAGGAGTACGACCAGATGGTCGCGAAGGCCACCGACAACGGCGTGATCGAGGACCCGCGGATCCGCCAGGGACTGATGCGCTACTACACCAAGATCCAGATCCTTCGGATCAACGGTTTGCGGTCGCTGACCGCCTCGGTCCACAAGCGCAAGGACATGGGTGTCACCGTGCTGGGTGTGACCAACAAGATGTTCTGGTCCGAGATGCACCGTGACGCGATGGAGCTGGCGCTCGACATCTGGGGCACCGAGGCGTTCTTGTCGACCGCCGGAGAGGAGGTCTCCTGGCCCGCCACGATGCGCGCCGAGGGTCGTGAGACCTATCCGGTGAGCCAGATGATGTCCGCGTTCTTCTTCTCACGCTCCGAGACGATCTGGGGTGGCACCGCAGAGATCCAGCGCAACATCGTCGGAGAGAGGGTCCTC
>CAYVYG010000140.1:0-7192 GCA_964454385.1 uncultured Microthrixaceae bacterium | reverse complement strand
GGCCTGCCCCGTGAGCCGAAGGTGGATCAGAAGCGGGGGTAGGCCGAGGTCGTCCAGAAGGGTGGCAGGGTGGGGTCGGAGGACGTGGGTCCTCGGCCTGCCCCGTGAGCCGAAGGTGGATCAGAAGCGGGGGTAGGCCGAGGTCGTCCGGGCCACACAAGGGTCCGGTGCCGGATTTCACAGAGCCGAGGCTGTGTGCGGAGACAGGCATAGCTGCGCCGCGGCCCCGGGGTGTCTGCTGGTGTGGTGAGCGTCGTATTACGCTCGTGTGACAGTGCCCTCCGACGACGACCCACGCCGACCGGCGCGCCCTGCCGATCGCTCGAGACCCGCCTCGCGTGCTTCGGCGCGCCCTGGCGGCAGTGGTCCCGGCACTCGACGTGGGGGGTCATCGCAGGAGGTGGAGCCTGTGGTTCGGCGGAGGCGCCAGGACGCCCCGGGGGTCAACTACCGGCGTCGACGCGTCCTCGTGGGAGCGCTCGGGTTCGTCATCGTCGGAGCCCTTGCGGTTGCCGGATACGGCTGGTGGACCTACCAGCGGGTCGACCGGGTGGACGTGGACCTCGCTGAGGTGGCGCACGGGCAACCCCGCAACTACCTGATCGTCGGTTCCGACAGCCGCGCGAACGTCAGCTCCGACGACCCCAACGCGGCGGTGTTCCTTGGTGACGAAGCCCCCGGCGGCCAGCGCTCCGACAGCATCGCGATCCTGCGGGTCGCCCCCGACGAGGAACGCATCGACGTGCTGTCGATCCCGAGGGACCTCTGGGTCACCCTCCCCGACGGATCCGAGGACCGGATCAACGCGGCCTACGCGAAGTCGACCCAGACGCTCATCGACACGATCGACGAGAACCTCGGCATCCCCATCCACCACTTCGCGGAGGTGGACTTCGTCGGTTTCCAGAAGCTCATAGACGCCCTGGGTGGAGTGCCGATGTACTTCGACTCGCCGGTGCGGGACCGCAACTCGGGGCTGTCGGTGCCCGAAGCTGGGTGCGTGGTGCTGAACGGTCCCGAAGGGCTTGCGTTCGCGAGGTCCCGCCACCTCCAGTGGCGCGACGAGGACGGCTGGCACACCGACGGCACCGGTGATCTCGGGCGCATGACCCGCCAGCAGCTCCTCATGCGGGCCGCGATCTCCAAGGCCAACTCGCTGGGGCTCGACGACCTGCCGCGGCTCAAGGGGCTCATCGACGCCGGACTCGACTCGATGACCGTCGACTCCGGCCTTGGCTTCGGTGACATGGTCGCACTGGGGCGGCGCTTCTCAGATTTCGACCCCCAGCGTCTACAGACCCACGCCCTGGTCGTGGAGGGGGACCGCACCAGCGGCGGTGCATCCATCCTGCGTCTCGACGAACAGGCGTCGTTCATGACCCTCGCGTTCTTCTCGGGCGATACCCCACCCAGCGATGTGACCACCACGACCACTCCACCACCGGATCCCAGCGACGTGTCCGTGTCGATCTACAACGCTGGGGGAGCCGACGGTGAAGCGCGTCGTGTGAGCTACGTGCTGGCCGACGGCGGGTTCGACGTCGCGGACGTCGACACAGCGACGACCGAACATGCCCACACGACGGTCACCTACGCGCCAGGTGCCGGGGCCATGGGTGAGCTGGTGGCGAGCTGGTTGGGCCCCGATCCCATCCTCGAGGAGGACGATTCCCTGTCCGGTGGCGAGGTGGTCGTGGAGCTCGGCAGCGAGTTCCGCACCGTCGCCGAACCCGCGGAGGAGATCTCAGATGGGGGGAGCGACGGTTCGGCGGTGAACGGCGATGCGGACTCGTCCGACGGCGCCGGCCCGTCCCATGGTGGTGATGGCCTCTCGGAGGGCTCCAGCGCCGCAGGAGCCGGTTCGACAAGCGGTGCTTCCGGTGACGGACCATCGACGACCGCGCCGGCGACTATGACCACCACACCGCCCGGTTGGACCCCTGGCGTGGCGCCCGAGGGCGTCGAGTGCTCTTGAGCTCTCTGCTCTGGTGGGAGATCCCGCTCATCTGAGGCCACGGCGTCGGTGCATTTCCATCATCCGGTGCTCCCGGTGGGATCCCGGTGGCGAGGGCCGGGGTGCGATCCCCCGGGTGCGATCCCCCGGGTGCGATCCCCCGGGTGCGATCCCCCGGGTGCGGTGACCGTCACGACAGAATCTTGTGGTGAGCGAAGACCAGATCATCGTCGGGTTGGCAACGATCGTGGTCCTGGGGGTCGGTGCGCAATGGATCGCCAAGCGTCGCGACTTCCCTTCGTTGCTGCTGTTGTTGCCGGCTGGGCTGTTGGCCGGCAACGTCGGCGACCTGGTGGACCCCCAAGCCCTCTTCGGTGACACCCTGTTCCCGGGGGTGACGTTGCTGGTGGGGCTGTTGTTGTTCCAGAGCGGGCTCCAGTTGCGTTTCGCGGATCTGCCCGGGGACGCCCGTGCGCCGGTCATCAGGCTCAACACGGTCGCCGCGTTGTTGACCCTCGCAGGTGCCAGCGCAGCGGTGTGGTTGGTCTTCCGTCCCGGTGGTGACCTCGCGATCCTCACCGGCGCGATCCTGGTCGTGTCCGGGCCGACCGTGGTGGGCCCGCTGCTCGACATCGTGCGTCCACGCGAACCGGTCGGCTCCATCCTGCGCTGGGAGGGCACGATGCTCGACCCCATCGGAGCCACGATGGGAGTGATCGCGTTGAACCTCGTGCTGGCCACCGAGCGCGGCGGGGTGCATCCGGTGATCCAGATGGGCGGGCGACTCGCGCTCGGCGTCTTCGTGGGACTGGTCGCAGGTGCGCTGTTGGTGTTCGTGATGTCTCGCTTCTTGGTCACCGACCAGATGGAAGCTGCTGTGTCGTTGCTGTTCGCGGTGGCGGCGTTCAGCACCGCGGAGTACTTCCTCACCGAGGCGGGGTTGTTCGCGACGGTGACCCTCGGTGTCGTCGTGGCCAACCAGCGGGTGGTGCCGGTTGCGCGGATCTCGGGTTTCGGCGAGACCCTCGAGGTGCTGATCATCGGATCGCTGTTCATCGTCCTCGGAGCGCTGGTGGACATCTCGGCGATGCTCGAGCGTGGTTGGCGCATCGCTCTGCTGGTGGCGTTGCTCGTGATCGTGGTGAGGCCCGTGTCGGTCGGTGTCTCGTTGCTGGGCACCGCGGTGCCTGCCCGTGGGCGGGCGGTGATCGCATGGCTCGACCCCCGCGGGGTGGTTGCTGCGTCGACCGCGGCTGCGTTCACCGGGACCCTCGCGAAGGCCGGGATAAGCGCGGACTTCCTGTTACCGGTGGTGTTCGGGGTCATCCTCGGCACCGGTGTGATCTACGGGCTCTCCGCGGCACCGGTCAGCTCCCTGTTGGGTGTGCGTCGCGACCCTCCCAACGGAGTGGTGCTCGTCGGGGCCGAGGAGTGGATGGCTGACCTCGCACGCTGTCTTTCAGATCTCGGCGTCGAGGTGCTGGTCGCGACCCCCGGTGGGGTCACCCCCGATGGCGACCGCTACCGCGGGCTCGACGTGATCGACGCCCTCACCGATGAACAGAAGTTGCGCGAGGTCCTGGCGCAGGCGTCGGTCAACAAGGCGGTCGTGGTGCCCGGCGAGGACCTGCGGGCAGGGCTCGTGGTCGCCTCCCTGGTGGAGATACTCGGTCGGCGGCGGGTCTACCGGGTGTCCTCGTCGAGTGAGCGGGCTCTCGAGAACCGCATGGCGAGTGCCGCCACCGCGGTGGCCTTCGACCGCGGCCTGACCGATGCGGCGATCATCTCCGCGCTGCAGGAGGGCTCGCGGGTCATCGAGCTGCAAGCGCAGGAGGTCCACGACCCCCGCCGCGTGATGGCGATCGTCGATCCTGACGGCACGGTGCACGTCGGTGACCGCCGAACTGATCCCGCGGGTGCAGCGCCGGGCGCGCGGTTCGTCGGTCTGAGCGTGCCGGTCGGCCGGTCCGGAGCTCCGGCGGACGCCGGGTAGGTCGCCACGGCGCCAGCGAGGCTCGCGAGCGCCCCCGGCAGGATTCGAACCTGCGCACATGGCTCCGGAGGCCACTGCTCTATCCCCTGAGCTACGGGGGCCCGGGACCGTGAATCGTAGCTGCGTGGTACCCGCAGCCGGGCAATTCCGTCCCGTCCACGTCACCTTGGACGAGCACCACCTCCGGTGCGGGTCGGGCTGCACGGCCCCGGAAACGGGGTTCGGGTCGACACCGGCTCACCGGTACGATGCCCGAACCGATGAGCGCTTCCGCACCACCCGAGTCCACGACCGCTGCGATCCGGTCGGCCATCGCCGCAGCGCTCGTTCCGATGGACCTCGACGGCGCGCCTTTGGAGCCCGCAGCGGTGCACCTCGAGCGACCAGCCAACGCGGATCACGGCGACTTCTCCTCCAACGTTGCGCTTGCCCTGGCCAAGCGCAACGGGCGCAATCCCCGCGACCTGGGCGAGGAGCTCGCTTCAGCATTGCGCGAGGCGGAGATCCCCCACGTGGCGGGGATCGGTATCGCAGGCCCCGGATTCCTCAACTTCCGCCTTGACGCCGGTTGGCTGCACTCGCTCGTGCCGGCGGTCATATCCGCTGGGGCCGACTTCGGGCGCAGCGAGATCGGTGCCGGTCGCCGGGTGCTGGTGGAGTTCGTCTCCGCGAACCCGACCGGCCCGGTGCACGCGGGTCACGCCCGGGGGGCCACCTACGGCGACGCTCTCGCACGCCTGCTCGAGTTCTCCGGTCACGATGTGGGCCGCGAGTTCTACATCAACGACCGGGGCGTTCAGATGGAGGCCTTCGCGGCGAGCCTGGCGGCACGCAGACATGGTGGGGATCCACCCGACGACGGCTACAAGGGCGCCCACGTCGTGGAGTGGGCGGCGCAGATGCCGGCGGATGCCGATCCGCTCGAATGGGGCTACGCCCATGCTCTGGCTGACCAACGGCGGGTGCTCGCCGCGCTCAACGTCACCTTCGATCGCTGGTTCTCCGAGCGTGAGATGGTCGAGACCGGGGCCATAGACAAGACGCTCGCGGATCTGCGCGCGAGGGGGGTCGTCGACGAACGCGATGGCGCGGTGTGGCTGCGTTCGACCGACTTCGGCGATGACAAGGACCGGGTGCTCGTCAAGAGCGACGGTGAGTACACCTACCTGCTGCCCGACATCGCGTACCACCGCGACAAGTTCGCACGCGGTTGGGAGCTCCTCATCGACGTGTGGGGTGCGGACCACCACGGTTACGTGCCACGCATGAGAGCCGCCGTGGAGTGCCTCGGTCACGACCCCGACGACCTCGAGGTGGTGATAACCCAGCTCGTGCGCCTGGAGCGCTCGGGTGAGGAGGTGAAGATCTCCAAGCGATCGGGTGACCTGGTCACCCTCGAAGAGCTGATCGACGAGGTCGGACCGGACGCGGTGCGTCTCACGTACTTGCTGCAGTCGGTCGACTCGCCCCAGACGGTCGATCTCGATCTGGTCGTCGCGCAGTCGAACGAGAACCCGGTGTTCTACGTGCAGATGGCCAACGCCCGTGTGAACTCGATCCACCGGGTGGCCGCCGAGCGTGGCTTCGAGCGGCGTGCTCTGGCCGACACCGACCTCGCGCTGTTGACCCACGAGCGTGAGCTGGCTGTGCTGCGCACGCTCGAGGTGTGGCCTGACACGCTCGAGCTCGCAACCCGCGAACGTGCGCCACACAAGGTCACGACCTGGGTGCGCGACCTCGCGTCGGCGGTCCACGGCTTCTACCACGACTGCCCGATCCTGTCGCCGGACACGCCCGATGATCTGCGCCAGGCGCGGTGGTGGCTCGCCGAGGCGGCCCGGGTCGGGTTGCGCGTCGGTCTCGAGCTGTTGGGTGTGGACGCGCCGGAGTCGATGTGAGTGCACTGCCGTTCGGGCTCTTGCCCGAGACCGCGACCGAGGACGTCGAGGGTCGGCTGCGGATCGGTGGGATCGATCTGGTGGAGCTGGCCTCGGACTTCGGAACGCCGTTGTTCGTCTACGACGAGGTGCATCTGAGAGCGCGGGCTGCCGAGGCGGTCGACGCGCTCGGGCCCGATGGTGCGATCTATGCCACCAAGGCGTTCCTGTGCCGCTCCATGGCCCGTCTCGCCTACGAGGAAGGCATGCGCCTGGATGTCGCCACCGGTGGCGAGCTGGCGGTGGCCCTGGCGGCGGGGGTGCCAGCGGAGCGGCTGGTCATGCACGGCAACAACAAGGCGCTCTGGGAGCTCCGGGCCGCCATGGACGCCGGCGTGGGCCGGATCGTGGCCGACTCCGGCGAGGAGCTCGACCGGATCGAGGCGCTCGTCGACAGTGGCATGGAGCCGCCCAAGGTGTTGCTGCGCATCAACCCGGGTATCGAGGTCCACACCCATGAGCATGTGCGCACCGGCAACCTGGATTCCAAGTTCGGCTTCCCCCTGTCGACCGGCCAGGCGCACGCAGCGGTGCAGCGGGCCCGTGCCTCCGCAGCGATGGACCTGCGCGGTCTGCACATGCACATCGGATCCCAGGTCTTCAGCTTGGAGAACTTCCTCGAGGGTCTCCGTGTCGTGGCTCCTTTCGTTGTGTCCGAGGACCTGCCTGAGCTCATCGTGGGTGGTGGTCTCGGAGTCGCCTACGTCGAGGGGGAGGAGGCTCCGACCCTCTGCTCCTGGGCGTCCGCGATAGTGCGCACGTGCCGTGATGCCGGTATCACCGCGTCGATCTCCGCGGAGCCGGGCCGCGCCATCGTCGCGCAGGCCGCGGTGACCCTCTACGAGGTTGGAACGATCAAGTCCATCCCCGGCGTGCGCACCTACGTGGCGGTGGACGGCGGGATGAGCGACAACCCGCGTCCGGTGTTGTACGGCTCGGGCTACGAGACCTTCCTGCCGCGATCGGTGAGCGCGGAGCGGGACCTTCCGATCCGCCTTGTCGGCAAGCACTGCGAGTCAGGCGACATGATCGTGCGCGAAGGAAGCGTTCCGGGCGACCTCGCTGTGGGCGACATCGTCGCCACCCCGGTGACCGGCGCCTACGGGCACTCGATGGGAAGCAACTACAACAAGGTGCTGCGCCCGCCGGTGGTGTTCGTGCGCGACGGTGAGGCCCGGCTGGTGGTGCGCCGCGAGACGGTCGAGGATCTCCTGGCGACCGACCTCGGCTGAGTCGCCCCCCTGCTGGGTCGCCCCCCCTGCTGGGTCGCCCCCCTGCTGGGTCGCCCCCCCTGCTGGGTCGCCCCCC
>CAYVYG010000139.1:1808-8241 GCA_964454385.1 uncultured Microthrixaceae bacterium | reverse complement strand
TGGACAGGAAGCCCTCGTAGTTGCGCATCATCAGCTGGCTGTCGACCTGCTTCATGGTCTCGAGTGCCACGCCGACTGCGATCAGCAGCGATGCGCCACCGAACGCGAACGCGGCGCTCGAGTTGCCCCCACCCACGAGGGCGGACACGATCACGGTCGGCAGGACCGCCAACAGGGCGATGAACAGCGCTCCCGGCAGGGTGATCCGGTTCAACACCTTGGTCAGATAGGTCTCGGTCTGCGGGCCGGGCCTGATACCGGGGATGAAGCCACCCTGCTTGCGCAGGTTGTCCGCCTGTTGGACCGGGTCGAAGGAGATCGCGGTGTAGAAGTAGGCGAAGCCGACAATCAACAGACCGAGGAAGCTCAGGTACACGGGGTTGATCGTGTTGACCAGGTTGTCGTTGATCCAGCGCGACACCGTCGCACCCCAGCCCTCCGAGGGCAGGATCTGTGAGATCAGCACGGGCAGGTTCAGCACCGCGCTCGCGAAGATGATCGGGATCACACCGGCCTGGTTGACCTTGAGGGGGATGTAGGTGGACTGCCCCGCGTACTGCTTGCGCCCGACGACGCGCTTCGCGAACTGCACCGGGATCCGCCGCTGGCCCTGTTCGACGAACACGATGAACCCGATCATCGCCACGAACATCGCGAGGAACACGACCAGCTTCGCGGTGCCGTTCTCGGATCCGTAGATCGCCGAGAAGGCGGCGGGCATACCCGAGACGACCGACGCGAAGATGATCAGCGACATGCCGTTGCCGACACCACGGTTGGTGATCAGCTCACCCATCCACATCAACAACGCCGAACCGGCGGTGAGTGTGGTGACGATCAGCATCACCCGCAACGGGCTCCAGACCGACACGAGGCTGATGTTGGAACCGCCGGTGAGTCCCCCACCGCCGTTCGCGAACAGGAACGTGAACCCCGTCGCCTGCAGAACCGAGATGCCGATGGTCACATAGCGGGTCCACTGGGTGATCTTGCGTTGGCCGACCGCACCCTGTTGCTGCCACTCCTGGAGCTTGGGGATCACCACCTGCAGGATCTGCATGATGATCGACGCGGTGATGTAGGGCATGATGCCGAGCGCGAAGAGGCTGAACTGGGTGAGCGCCCGGCCCGAGAACAACTGGAGATAGGCGAGCACGCCCCCCTCGCGGGCCTGGTCCTCGATCGCCCGCACCGCGTTCTGGTCGACACCTGGCACCGGCAGGAACGAGCCGAACCGGTACAAGAGCAGCATCGCCAAGGTGAACAACACCTTGTTGCGCAGATCGGGAACCTTGATGATGTTGCCGATTCGGGACACTGGTGGTGGCTCCTGGGCTTCGATCCGACGAGCGGGCGGCAAGCCGGCCAGTCGTTGCGTTTGGTCGGTCCGTGGGACCGGTCTGATCAGCGGTTCGTGTGTGCGCTACCTGAGAACGCCGGACGCACCGCGAACGGCAGCGGTAGTGCCTCGAAGCTACCACCCGCGTCGGTGATCGCCTCCTGTGCGGAGCGCGAACAGGCGTGCACCCGGACCGTGACGGCCCGGGTGAGCTCGCCGCGACCGAGGACCTTCACGAGCGAGCCCTTGCCGACGAGCCCCTTCGCCAGCAGGGTCTCGGGGGTCACCTCGGTGAGCCCCGAAGCCTCGATCACATCGAGGTTGATCGCCTGGTACTCGACCCGGAAGGGGTTGTTGAAGCCCTTGAGCTTCGGCACCCGGATCGCGAGCGGCAACTGCCCACCCTCGAAGCCGACGGGCACGGTTCCACGAGCGCGCTGGCCCTTGGTCCCGCGACCTGCGGTCTTTCCTCCCTTGCCGGCGATGCCCCGACCGACACGCTTGGAGCGCTTGGTAGAACCGTCGGCTGGTTTCAGATCATGGATCTTCATCGATCTACCTCTTCGACCTCGACGAGGTGTGGAACCTTCGCGATCTGTCCCCGCAGCTCCGGGGAGTCCTCGATGACATGGGACCTGCCGATGCGGCCCAGACCGAGCGCCCGCAGGGTGCCGCGCTGCTTCGGCTTGGTGCCGATCGAGGAACGCGTCTGTGTTATCCGGAGCCTGGCCATCAGTCCTGATCCTCCTCTGGGGCCTCCCGGGAGTCACGACGTGACTCGTTGTAGGCGCGCAGCAGTCCCGCGGGGACGATCTCGTCGACCGGGAGACCACGCAACTCGGCCACGTCCTCGGGCCGTCGCAGCTCCGCGAGGCCGTTGATGGTCGCCTTCGCGACGTTGATGTAGTTGGGCGAGCCCAGGGACTTGCACAACACGTCCTGGATCCCGGCCTCCTCGAGGATCGCACGCGCGGCGCCCCCCGCTATGACCCCCGTACCAGCGGCGGCCGGCTTGAGCATCACGCGCCCCGCGCCGCAGACCCCGATGATCGGGTGCACGATCGTTCCACCCGCCATCGGCACCGAGAACAGGTTGCGCTTCGCCTCCTCGGTGCCCTTCTGGATCGCGAGCGGCACCTCCTTGGCCTTGCCGTAGCCCAGGCCGACCCGGCCGGCACCGTCACCGATCACCACCAGCGCGGTGAACGAGAACCTGCGGCCACCCTTGACGACCTTCGCGACACGGTTGATGTTGATGACCCGCGACTCACGCAGAGCGAGGTCGTCGGTAGCGGTGGTTGCCATCAGAGCTCCAGTCCTGCGTCGCGGGCAGCATCGGCGAGTGCTGCGACCCGACCGTGGTAGCGGTTGCCGCCCCGGTCGAACACGACGGATTCGATTCCTGCCTGTCGGGCGCGCTCGGCGAGGGTCGTTCCAACCTTCGCCGCTGCATCCCTACCCGATCCCGCGCCGCGCAGATCGGCCTCATGCGAGCTGGCAGCAGCGAGCGTGGCGCCGGTGGTGTCGTCGATCACCTGGGCCACTATGTGGCGGTTCGAACGGAACACCGAGAGCCGCGGCCGTTGCGCGGTCCCCACCACCTTGCGGCGCGCCCGGGCATGGCGGCGCTTGCGCAGATCCCGCTTCTTCTTCGACTTGTCGCTCATCACTTGCCTGCCTTACCGGCCTTGCGGCGCACACGTTCGCCGGCATAGCGCACGCCCTTGCCCTTGTAGGGCTCCGGTTCGCGCCACCGCCGGATGTTGGCAGCGACCTGGCCGACCAACTGCTTGTCGATCCCGTGGACCTCGATCTGGGTCGGTTGGGGAACCACGAAGGTGATGCCCTCGGGAGCGTCGACGGTGACCGGGTGCGAGAACCCGAGCGCCAGTTCCAGGGAGCGGTCGCCCTTCGCGGTTGCGCGGTAACCGACGCCCTGGATCTCGAGGTTCTTCACGTAGCCCTCGGTCACACCAGTGACCATGTTCGCCACCAGCGAGCGGGTGAGGCCGTGAAGCGAGCGGTTCTCGCGCTCGTCATCCGCGCGCTCCACCAACAGCTCGTCGTTCTCGCGGCGCACGGTGATCGTGTCGGGGATCTGCTGAGAGAGCTCACCCTTGGGGCCCTTGACGGTGACGGCGCCGTCCGCGACGGAGACGTCGACTCCCTGGGGTACCGCGATGGGTGACCTTCCGATTCGTGACATCAGTTCCCTCCGATTCGGTGCATGCACGTTCGCTGCACGCTCAGGGGCTGCACATCCACGGGCTCTGCACTCATGGGATGCACGCTCACCAGACGTGACACAGGACTTCGCCTCCGACGCGCCGGCGCCGGGCCTCGCGGTCGGACATCAGTCCCTTGGAGGTGGACAGGACAGCAACGCCGAGGCCACCGAGCACGCGCTCGATGTCGCTGTGGCCACGGTAGACCCGCAACCCCGGCTTGGACACGCGACGCAACCCGGAGATGACCCGGCGTCGGTCGGGCGAGTACTTGAGGTCGATCGTCAGCAGCTTGCCCGGCGAGGACGGGTCGTCGCTCACCGAGAAGTCGACGATGTAACCCTCGCGCTTGAGCACCTCGGCCAGCGCGACCTTCTGCTTCGACGACGGCATGCGCACCTCATCGTGCATCGCGGTGTTCGCGTTGCGGATGCGGGTGAGCATGTCAGCGATCGGATCTGTCATCGACATGTGTTGACCTCCCTCACCAGCTCGCCTTGGTGACACCGGGGATCTCGCCCGCATGGGCGAGCTCGCGCAGGCACACGCGGCAGAGGCCGAAGCGCCGGTAGACCGAACGGGGTCGTCCGCAACGACGGCAGCGGGTGTAGGCGCGCACCTTGAACTTCGGCTTGCGCTGCTGTTTGTTCTTCAGGCCTTGCTTTGCCATCTCAGATCCCCTCGCGTCGGAACGGGAAACCGAATGCGTCGAGCAGTGCCCGACCCTCGGCGTCTGTACGGGCGGTGGTCACGATCGTGATGTCCATACCTCGCGTTGCATCGATCTTGTCGTAGTCGATCTCGGGGAAGATCAGCTGTTCGGTGACGCCCATGGTGTAGTTGCCGTGGCCGTCGAAGGAGTCGGGGCTGAGCCCCCTGAAGTCGCGGATCCGTGGGATCGCCAGGGTGACGAGGCGGTCGAAGAACTCCCACATCTGCGCGGAACGCAGAGTCACCTTGGCGCCGATCGGGTTGCCCTCGCGCAGCTTGAAGCCCGCGATGGACTTCTTGGCCCGGGTGACCACCGGCTTCTGACCGCAGATCGCGGTCAGATCCGACACGACCTTCTCGATCAGGCCCTTGTTGTCGACCGCCGCGCCGGCGCCGATGTTGACCACGATCTTCTCGAGGCGCGGGACCTCCATGATGTTGCAACCGAGCTGTTCGCGCAGCTGGGAGCGGATCTCGGAGTCGTAGCGCTCCTTGAGGCGCGGCGTGATGGTCGGAGCGCTCACAGCTCACCTCCGGTTCGCTTGGAGACGCGGGTCTTGTTTCCGTCCGCGCCGACCTGCACACCGACCCGGGTCGGACGTCCGTCCTCGACCAGAGCCACGTTGGAAGCATCGATCGGCATCGGCTTGTCGATGATCCCGCCCTGTTGCATGGCGCGGTTCGGCTTCTGGTGGCGCTTCGCGACGTTGACGCCGTCGACTATGACCTTGTTGCGCGAAGGGATGGCGCTGATCACCTCGCCGGTCTTGCCACGGTCCTTGCCCTTCAGCACGATCACCCGATCACCCTTGCGGATCTTCATCTCAGATCACCTCCGGCGCGAGCGACACGATTCGCATGAACCGGGCGTCACGCAGCTCCCGGCCCACCGGGCCGAAGATGCGGGTCCCGCGGGGTTGGCGCTGGTCGTTGATGAGGACGGCTGCATTCTCGTCGAAGCGGATGTAGCTGCCATCGGCACGACGCTTCTCCTTGCGGGTCCGGACGACCACGCAGCGCACCACCTCGCCCTTGCGCACACCACCACCGGGGATCGCATCCTTGACGGTCGCCACGACGACGTCGCCGATCGAGGCGTAGCGACGGCGCGAGCCGCCCAGCACCTTTATCACGAGCACCTCGCGCGCGCCCGAGTTGTCCGCCACCCGCAAGCGGGTCTCCTGTTGGATCATCGAGCACGCTCCAGGACTTCGACCACCCGCCAGCGCTTGGTCTTGGACAGAGGACGGGTCTCCATGACACGCACGCGGTCACCAACGTTGAGGTCGTTGTCCGCATCGTGGACATACAGGTTCTTGTCACGGCGCATGGTCTTGCCGTACTTGCGGTGGCGCTTGCGCTCGGTGACGGTGACGACCGCGGTGCGGTCCATCGAGTTGGAGCTCACCACGCCCTCGCGCACCTTGCGGGCGTTGCGCTCCGTTGCCTGCACGGACTCGGTCATGATGCACCTCCGGCGGCTGCCTCCGCCGCAACGATCTCACGGGCCCGCAGCTCGGTGAGGAGCCGGGCGACGTCCTTGCGGGCATTGCGCAGCGCAGCGGAGTTCTCGAGCTGTCCGGTCGCCATCTGGAACCGGAGCTTGAACAGACGCTCCTTCTCCTCGGCCACCCTGGCCACCAGCTCCTCGGTGCCCATCTCAGCGAGGATCTCGCGTGCCATCAGAACCCCTCCTCGCGATCGATGATCCGCGCCTTGATGGGCAGCTTCTGGATGGCCCGGTCGAGCGCGGCCCGAGCGACCTTCTCATCGGGGTAGGACAGCTCGAAGAGGACCCGGCCGGGGCGGACGACCGCGACCCAGCGTTCCGGGTTTCCCTTGCCCGAACCCATGCGTGTCTCAGCGGGCTTCTGGGTGACCGGCTTGTCGGGAAAGACGTTGATCCAGACCTTGCCGCCGCGCTTGATGTGGCGCGTCATGGCGATACGGGCAGCCTCGATCTGGCGAGCGGTGATCCACCCTGGCTCGAGAGCCAGGATGCCGTATTCACCCTGGTTGACCGTCGTGCCGCCCTTGGCGTTGCCCCTGGTGCGACCGCGCTGGTGCTTGCGGTGCTTGACCTTCTTCGGCATCAACATCTCAGTACCTCCGGTGGGGCTGCGCCCCACACCCATCAGCGCAACGCCGGCTGGCGCCG
>CAYVYG010000139.1:0-1708 GCA_964454385.1 uncultured Microthrixaceae bacterium | reverse complement strand
ACGCCGGCTGGCGCCGGACCGCCGCGCACAGACTCGCTCGCTCCACTCGCTCATCCGTACCTCCGGTGGGGCTGCGCCCCACACCCATCAGCGCAACGCCGGCTGGCGCCGGACCGCCGCGCACAGACTCGCTCGCTCCACTCGCTCATCAGTCAGGATCTCCCGGGCGGAAGTGCGGAGCCTCGTGGTGCTCCCGGGTCGAGGCCTCGATGGCCTCTTCCTCGGCGAGCAGACGCTCGAACTCGGGATCGGCCTCACCGACGAGCGGCTTGATCTCGTCGTCGGTCTCGGTGGAAGCCTCGCCGCTGGGCGCGGTACCTGTGGCGGTCTCCGCTGCGGCGGGCGTCTGTGAGGTCGCAGGGGTCGGGGCCTTTCGTGTGGAGACCACCTTTGGTCGGTCCGCGACAGCCGCGCTCTCCCCGACCGCCATCGCGGCCTCCTTGGAGATCTTGTCCTCGTTGAGAGCCTTGTAGGGCAGGATGTCACCCTTGTAGATCCACACCTTGACGCCGATGCGCCCCGCCGTGGTCCGCGCCTCGCGGAATCCGTAGTCGATGTCGGCGCGCAACGTGTGCAAGGGCACGCGACCCTCGCGGTACCACTCGGTGCGGCTCATCTCGGCGCCACCGAGTCGGCCCGAGCACTGCACCCGGATGCCGAGCGCCCCGGCCTTCTGAGCGTTCTGCACCGCACGCTTCATGGCACGCCGGAAAGCGATCCGGTTGGCCAACTGGTCCGCCACACCCTGGGCGATCAGCGCAGCGTCGAGCTCGGGCTGTTTGATCTCCTGGATGTTCAGCTGGACCTTGGGGTTGCCGGTCATCTTCGAGAGATCCGCTCGCAGCTCATCGGCCTGCGCGCCGCGGCGACCGATGACGATCCCGGGCCTGGCCGTGTGGACGTCGATGCGCAGGCGGTCGCGGGTGCGCTCCACCTCGATGCGGCTGATCGCCGCGTTCGGCAGCTTGTTCATCAGGTAGTCGCGGATGTTCCAGTCCTCGACGAGGTAGTCGACGTACTCCTCACGGTCGGCGAACCAGCGCGACTTCCAGTCGGTGGTGACGCCCAACCGGAACCCGTAGGGATTGACCTTCTGACCCATCAGTCGTGCTCCTCATCGTCGTCCCGGCGGGCATCGCTGCCCTCGGCAGTGCCATCGCTGCCCTCGGCAGTGCCATCGCTGCCCTCGGCAGTGCCATCGCTGCCCTCGGCGGTGTCCGCCTCCTCGGCTGCGTCGGGTGACTGCTCCACGGCTGCCGTTTCGTCGACCGCGGTCTCCTCGGCCGCGTCGCTTTCATCGACCGTCTCGACCGGCTCGACCGTCAAGCCGGGCTCGACCGTCCCGTCTGCCTCGTCAGATGCCTCGGTGTCCTCGGCGTCCTCCTTGGCACGGCTGCGCGCCACCCGCCGCGCGCGCTCGGCGCGGGCATCGGTGGTCACACGGCCGCGGCGCTCGGCGCGGGACCGACGCTCCTCCATCTCCTCGGGCGTGTAACGGCTCACGATCATCGTGATGTGGCAGGTCCGCTTGTTGATGCGGGTCGCCCGTCCCCGTGCACGAGGACGCCAACGCTTGAGGGTGGGGCCTTCGTCCGCGTAACAGGCCCCCACGAACAGCTCTTCGGGCGGGATGTCGTTGTTGTTGGCGGCGTTCGCGACCGCTCAGTCGAGCAGCTTCACGATCGGTGTCGCTGCGTCGCGCTTGCAA
>CAYVYG010000138.1:0-8261 GCA_964454385.1 uncultured Microthrixaceae bacterium | reverse complement strand
TACCGCTTCCACGACTCGGCCGGTGTGCCCGCCGGGTTCGCGTTCGGCCACGGACTGTCCTACACGACCTTCGAGTGGTCGCAGATCACCGTCGAGCGATCTGAGGTAACCACTGGCGTTGACGTCGGCTTGCGTGTCACCAATACCGGCGGGCGACCGGGATCGGACGTAGTGCAGATCTACGTGCGTGACGTCGAGTGCAGCGTCGCGCGCCCCGACAAGGAACTGGCCGGATTCGCGAAGGTCCACCTCGATCCGGGCGCCACCGAGGAGGTCGCGATCCACCTCGACGAGCGCGCGTTCGCGTTCTGGGATGTCGCTTCGGGAACCTGGCTGGTCGAACAGGGTGAGTTCGAGGTGATCGTCGCGCGGTCCTCGACCGACCCTGTGGCGGTGGCGCGACTCAGCCTCGATACCGGCATCCGTTCAGGCGGGACCGTCGACTCCCGACGAGGCTCCGCCGAGGCCACGGTGGCCGCCGTGGCCGCTGATGCCGGGACCGCTCCCAGCGCAATCGGATCGCGGGAAACCGGATCGGGCACGGCCGGATCCCATGGGTCTCCTCCAAAGGGGTTCGTCGCCGACGACACGGAGTTCGCGGCCATGCTCGGCCGGACGATCCCGAACCCCACCCCGGTACGGCCCTTCAACCGCAACTCCACGCTCGAGGAGGTGGGTTCCACCAGGATCGGGCGGATTCTCGCCTCGGTGGTCATGCGTGAGGCGCAGAAGCGGTCCTCCGAGGAGTTCCCCGATCCCGACGACGCGACGATCGAGATGATCCGCTCCGCGGTCCGCGAATCACCGGCGCGCTCGTTGGTGCTGATGAGCGGCGGCATGATCAACTTCGACCAACTCGACACGGTCATCGACGCGCTAAACGGCAACTGGTCCGACGCCGGCGCCTGCGCGATGCGCCAGATCCGTCGGCTGCTCGGCTCCGCCGGACGAACCGACGCCGCCGTGAGCGGCGAACGAGCCTCCGCCGACTGAAGCGCGGTTCCCGAGTCACCCAGCGTCACATCGACGCTGCACGACTCATGAACGCCGCTCCAGTCACCCCGAGTCATTTCGACGCTGCGCGACTCACGAACGGTTCTCCAGTCACCGAGCAACACACCGACGCTGCGCGACTCAAGAACAGTGCTCCAGTCACCCAGGCGAGAGCGAACGCAGCAGCTCAGCCTCGGCCGGGTCGTACGGGGTGCCGTCGCGGTGCAACAGGTCGTGGAACCACGGGGTTGGCTCCCTGGGCCTGCGCGGGAGGGCCCACGACCTCCACGGGTACTTCGTCTGGGAGCGGCCATCCACCAACCCCCAGCACCAGGCGTGGACCCCTCGGTCACGCAGTGTCGCCGCCAGGCGAACCGGTGAGCGCGGCCGTGCCATCCACTCGGTGCACAACAGCGGGCGGCCCAGCCGACCGAGGCGGTCGATCGCAGCGATCAGGCCGGTCTGCGCGCTGTAGCAGTGGAACGAGATCACATCGGAGCGCTCGAGAGCGATCCGTGCCACCCGGCTCACCCGTTCGGGATGCCCGGTGGTGGATCCTTCGTAGATGCCGACGGTCAGCGGCTGGGCCGGGTCGACGTCCTGGGACCAGTCGAAGACCCGGTCCAGGAGCTCCGCGACCCGGCGCGCCTTGTGTGTCGGATCCCTTGGAGCCCATGCAGGGTTGGGGCTGTCGGGCTCGTTGAACAGGTCCCATGCAATGATCCGCTCATCGGTTCCGAAACGTTCGAGCACCGCCGAGACGTAGCTACGTAGCCCTTCCCAGCGTGACGGGTCGGCTAGCACCGAGGCTCCGGGGCCCTGTACCCAGGTGGAGTTGTGCAAGCCGGGCCTCGGAGCGCGCTGCGGACCGGGCCGGGGATCGGGGTCCCAGACCCCGTCGAAGAGCACCGGGAGCACCGCGATGCCATGGCTTTGCGAGATCTCCAGCACCTCGTCGACCCGGTCGAGGAAGTGATCCCGGTCGACCTCCCAGGCGATGTCGTGGAGGAACAGCCGGATCGAGTTCATTCCGAGGGTCTGCGCTGCCCAACCAAGTTCCCGGTCGATCGTCACGGGATCGAACGTGGCGGGCTGCCACAACTCGAGCTGGTTGCTGGCGGTCGACGGGACGAAGTTGCATCCGTTGAGCCGTGGTGTGGCCTCATCCCAGGCCGCGGCCCGCTCGGTGCTCCAACGAGCGCGGGACCGCAGTGGTGCCCCGGGGAGGATCCCGCTGCCGAGCAACGGCGCTACGAGCAGGCGTCCGAGTGCGCCGATCCTGTTGGCCATCAGGCGTTGCGTCGGGTCATCCGGCGGGTTCGCAGATCACCACCGGGATCTCCCGGTCGGTGTTGCGCTGGTAGCTCTCGTAGCTCTTGTAGCTGGCGGTGACCCGCGGCCACAGCTCGGCGCGCTCGGACGCGGAGGCCGTCCTCGCGACCATCGCGGTGGTCACACCGCCACGGGTGATCTCGATGTTCGGGTCGGCGACCAGGTTCTTGTACCAGTCCGGATGGTCGCTGTGACCACCCTTGGAGGCGACCAGCACGACGGTTTCTCCGTCGACGACGGGCGCGGTGAGCATCGTCGAACGACGCTCACCCGAGCGGCGACCGGTGGTTTGCAGCTCGACCGGTTCCATGCCGAGCATCCTGGTCGGCCAGCGGCCACCGGTGAGCTTCAACGCTAGGCGGTGCCCGCTCTCGAGCATCCACGCGCCGATCTCGATCGCCTTGTCCGGTCGCGCCATGGCAACAGACCCTACCCTCGTCGCTGGTGCGCAGGACTGTCGGCGGAGGTCGCCGGGTCCCGTTTGAAGCGGGCGACCAGAACTGCCACCGATGCGCCGACCGCGAGGCCCACCAGCGCCGACGCAACGGTGTTGATCAACCACGAGAGCACGCCTCCCACCATCGCGGTGTCCTCGACCAGGTGGCTGAGCTCGTGGACCAGATGGTACGGCGTGGTCCAGCCGAGCTCGTCGGCACCGACCAACAGGATGTGGCCACCGACCCAGAGCATCGCCGCCGTTCCGATCACCGACAGCCATGACAACAACCTGGGCATCGCGGCCACGAGCAGTCGGCCGATCCGCTGGGAGGCGGTTGACGATCGCTCGGTGAGCGCGAGTCCGATGTCGTCCATCTTCACGATCAGCGCAACGACGCCGTACACGCCGATGGTGATGACGACCGCGACGATCGCGAGGATCACCCCGCGGGTCACCACCGGTTCCCCGAGGACCTCCTTGAGCGCGATCACCATGATCTCCGCCGAGAGGATGAAGTCGGTGCGGATCGCACCCGAGACCGTGCGGGCCTCCGCTTCGGGGCCGGCCTCGGTGGCCGGCACGTCGTGCTCGTGGTCGTCGCGTGAGAGGGCGTGGATGATCTTGTGGGCGCCTTCGTAGGCCAGGTAGACGCCGCCACACATCAAGATGATCTCCACGAGCAGCGGGGCGATCGAGCTGAGCACGAGCGCCACCGGCAGGATGATCAGCAACTTGTTGCGCAGGGAGCCGAACGCGATCTTGCGGATGATCGGCAGCTCGCGCTCCGCCGCGAGCCCCCTCACGTACGCGGGGGTCACCGCGGCGTCGTCGACCACCACTCCGGCGGCCTTCGCGCTGGCCCGCCCAGCTGCAGCACCCACGTCGTCCACCGACGCGGCAGCGAGCTTCGCGAGTGCGGCCACGTCATCGAGCAACCCGACAAGACCGCCTGCCATCACCAATCCCTCGTGTCGCGGTGGGCCCGAAACCCTACCCGGGGAACTGTCCGGTGTGGCACCTCTCCAGCGGGGGCCACACCGGACAGTTCGCCTTGGCTTCCCGATCGCGACCCTCGAGGTGGTCGCTGAAGGCCACGAGCTGTTCGGACCAAGCGTCTTCGGCGCAGCACTCGAAGGTGACGTCGAGCTGCTCCACGGCCTCCTCAGCGGCCACCGGTTCAGCTCCAGGTGCTGGATTCGATGGGCTGTCCTATCGCCTCCTCGGCCTCGGCCCGGCTCACATCGCGCACGTGCGCCGAGAAGGTCCACGAATGCCCTTCGAGGTCGACCGCGCGATAAGTGCGATCTCCGTAGAACTGATCCTCAGGCTCCATCTGGATCGTCGCACCGCTCGCCCGTGCGCGCTCGCAGTGGGCATCGAGCTCGGCTGCGCCACCCGGTATCGACACATGGACGCGCTGGGTGTTGACACCACCCACCGAGGTAGGGCTGCGGATCGAGTCCTCCCACTCGGCTCCGATCATGATCCGACCTGCACCGCCCGAGCTCATCTCCCAGTGACCCATCCCGGGTGCATCCTCGGGGCCTTCGATCGCCATGGTGAGCTCGAAGCCGAACGCCTCGGCCAACCATGCGAGGGCATCCTTGACATCCTTGTAGTGGACGCTCGAGGTGAACGTCGGTTCGTCGTCCAACACAACTGCCATGGTATAACTGCCATGGTGATAAGTGATTGCCAGATATCGCAATCATGTCAACAGGCCGCCATGGGCTGATCCTCGTCAGGAGGGAGCCCTGCGCGAGAGAGCCCTGCACGAGGGCTACTCCGTTGCTCGCGGCACCGGCACGGTTACCTGATCGACCGGACCGACCTCACCGGGCAGTCCCCACGGCCCGATCGTTCCAAGTGACGGAACCGAGATCGATCGCGTGCGCTGCCGCGACCGGGATCCGCTCCGGCAGGGTGAGCTCGACGATCCCGTCACGCTCGCCGACCTCGAGGATCAGGTCCTCGCCGAGCAACCTCGCCCTGGTTGCCGCAGTGGTCCCCACGCCGCGCAGTCCCAAGGTGCGCGCGCCCGGCAGCTCGGTCAGGATCGCGTAGGTGGTCTCACCGATACTGGTGAAGCGCACCTCGGTGCCCTCGGTGGTGGTGGTCGCGGCGCTGCGCCAGGGACGCGTGCCGAAGATCGCCTCTCCGTTGGCCGTCAACCACTCCCCCAGTCCCCGCAACGGCTCGATCTGCTGTTCGGGGATGCGGCCGCGCTCGTCGGGCCCGATGCCGATCAACAGGTTGCCGTTCTTCGACACGATGTCGCAGAACGAGCGGACGAGCTCGGTGGCCGTGACGATGTCCTGCGGGCGTTCGTTGCGGTTGGCGCCGAAGGAGTGGCCTACACCGCGGGTGGATTCCCACTTCTTGTCCACGATCTCCTCGAAGCTCGCGTACTCGGGGGTGTTGAAGTCGTACCAGTGGGCACCCGGGAACGTCAGGTTCTTGTACTTCGAGGGCAGGTAGCGCCACAACGCCTGCACCACGTTTCCCCCGAAGCGGATCAACGAGTCACCCAGGGCGCTGCGCCTCCCCGAGGGTTCGAGCCAGCGGTCGTTGACCACACCGTCGGGCACGGTGTTGTAGTAATGCGCGAAGAGCGCTGCGAGGTTCCCTCCGGCGGGCCAGCAGATGTCGTTCCACAGCACCGACGGCTCATAGCGGTCGATCAGCTCGCGCACATGCGCGGTGACATAGCGCTCGTAGTCACCTGAGGCAGGAACCGCGAGCAGCGCGTCGGCCGGTTCGCGCATCACCGCGTCGTTGTAGGGCCAGTCGTAGCCACCCGAGTAGTACAGGCCCATGCGCATACCCCGGGCCCGCACCGCCTCGGCGAGCTCCCCCACCAGGTCCCGCTTCGCGTGGTAGGCGCCCTTGGAGGGATGTGGCTGCGAGGCCGGCCAGAGCGTGAAGCCCTCGTGGTGCTTGGTGGTCAGCACGACGTAGCCCGCGCCCGCCTGTGCGCACACCTGCGCGATCTCATCGAGGTCGCACGCCGCGGTGCCCTCATCGAAGAGCGGCACGAAATCGTCGTAGTCGAAGTCCGCGCCCCAGGTGTCCCGGTGGTGGCGCCAGGTCGGGCTCCCCTCGATCTGTGAGGAGTTCCGGTACCACTCGGCATAGGGGTTGTCGCGCAACATGGCCGCCGGACCCTTGTCGTGGAGCAGTTGTTGGATGTCCGGCACCTGCGGCGCCCAGCCGGGCACCGAGTACAACCCCCAGTGCAAGAAGATGCCCAGCTTGGCGTCGTCGTACCACTGCGGGAGTCGGTGGCGGGAGACCGACTCCCAGGTCGCTTCATAGGCCACGGGCCTGGTCCTTCCCGGCACCGCTTCGATGCCATCGCGTCCAGTGTGCACGCTCGGCCGGGGGATTCCTCGCGTTTGCGCCGCTCGGAGCCGACGCGAGGAGCTCCCAATCATCATGGCTGTCCCACCCCGGTTGTACGGTGCCGCGATGGGAAAGAACAACAAGGCACGGCGTGCAGCCAAGGCCCGGGCGAAAGAGCGCGCACGCAGGGAGCGGTCATCGGCTGGTCGCCGATCACACCACAGCGGCTTCGCCGGTGACGCCGGGGGAGGTGGTTGGCAGAACCACGATGCACGCTACGGCGGCCCGACCGACGAGGAGCTGCGGGATGCGTTCACGGGGCCCCAGGGAGCCTCGAACATGCTGTTGCTCGCAGCGGACGCCAAGCGAGCCGGTGAGGAGCCGGTTGTGGCCGAGGCAGTGGGTCAGCTCAGGTCCATGGATCCCTCAGTGGTCGATAGCCGCTCGGAGGTGCTGCTCGCCGAGATGGTCGATGCCTGCTGGCAGGGCGGTTGGCAGCCGGCCGAGTTGCACCGCCAGGCGCGTCTCGGCTGTGGCACCGCTGCGGCAGGCCGCCTGGCGGGATGGGCCATCGCCGATGACCGGGCAGGCCGACGGCCCGCGACGATGGACCACCGCTGGATGATCCAAATCGACGAGCTCGACCTGCCAGAGGTGAACGGGCGCCCCGGATGGGTTCACCGCTGGGCGAACGACGAGGCCCTGGGGCGCACCGATGCCCTCACCGGCGTCGTCGACGCGCTCGCGAACCTCTCCGGGCTGCCCCGCCTCGAGCGCGTGCTGCCTCCGCCCGGTGACTTCGACGTTCGGACCCACGACCACGACGAGACCAGAGCCGCGTCGGCTGATCCCGTGCTGGAACGCATCCGCAACCTGCTCGCCAAGGCCGAGTCGACGAACTACGAGGCCGAGGCGACCGCGCTCACCGCCAAGGCCCAGGAGCTCATGACCCGTCACGCGGTCGACACCGTGCTGGTGCAAGGAGACCATCGCGGCGACGAAACACCGGTGATCGTGAGGGTCCCCGTCGATCCGCCGTATGTGGATGCGAAGTCGCTGCTGTTGCAGACCGTGGCACACACCGGACGGTGCCGGGCCATGATGCTGACCGGGCTCGCCATGTCCACCCTGGTCGGTTTCGCCGACGACGTCGCGGCAGTCGAGTTGTTGTTCACCTCGCTGTTGGTGCAGGCGCAGACCGCGGTCGCCGAAGCCGCACGCAACGCGCCGCGGGGAACCCGTACCCGCAGCCAGTCGTACCGCTCGTCGTTCCTGATGGCCTACACCCAGCGCATCGGGGACCGCCTGGCGGAGATCAACGACGCCGTGTACGCAGCCACCGAAGCCGAGACCGGAACGTCGTTCCTGCCGATGCTGCGCTCACGCGAAGCGGAGATCGACGACTACGTATCGGAGCGCTTCGGTGAGCTGAGCCAGTCCGCGGTGCGCGCCGGACGCGACGCGGCCGGTTGGGCGAGCGGCCGGGTGGCCGCCGACAACGCCCGGTTGAACGCCGGCGACATCGACGATGGTGCGCCGGCCGACGACGACCCGCACAAGGTCGCCTCGAACGGCACTGGTTCGGCTGGCGAGGGTTGGAATGACCCCGGCTCCAAGAACACCGCTCCGACTGACGCCGCCGCGGGCGAAACCGCGCCGGCTGAGATCGACCTCCGCTCCGGAGCTGACCGGGCGCGCGGCGAACAGCTGGCCCTGGGCGTCGACGAGTAGCAGTACGATCGAATCGCAGGCGAACTGTCCGCTCTGGGACCACACCGGCGTGCGCCACAGCGGACAGTTCTGGGTTCGTGTGGTGGACGTGCCCACAACCGCTTCCGGTCGCCTCGTAGAGCAACCATATGGATGGCCATGTCGACTAGAGGTCGGTGGATCTACCGGGTTGCCATGCGGTGCAAGAGCGCTGTGAGGCTCATCCCGTCGCGGATCTCCCCGTTCGTGATCGCGCGGCGGATCTCGGGCCACCTCATCCAGCGGATCTTCTCGGCCTCGTCGGGTTCGGTCGGATCACCCACATGGGTTGCCGCGGTTGCCGTGAAGACGTGGAACGTCTGGTCGCTCAGCCCGTTGATCGGGAAGTACCTGACGAGAGGTGACAACGCTCCGGGACACCAGCCTGTCTCTTCCACTGTTTCGC
>CAYVYG010000137.1:0-8275 GCA_964454385.1 uncultured Microthrixaceae bacterium | reverse complement strand
ACATCGTCGAATCCCTCGTGGCCGACGGTGTCAGGCTGACCCGGGTCGAGCCCCATCGGCCGACCCTCGAGGACCTGTACTTCCTCATCCGACGCCGCCTCGGTGACACGGCTCGCGCAGAGGGACGCGAGGTGAACGGAGTGCTCGACCCGATCGCGATGCGCGGTGCAGCAGCCACCGGAACCGGGACTGCCCCGACGTCGGACCAACCGATGCCCGTGGTCCCGATGCCCGTGGTCCCGATGCCCGTGGTCCCGATGCCCGCGGTCTCCATGCCCGAGATCCGGGTACCGGACACCTTGGAACAACCCGTTGGGCCCCTCGAAGCCGGTGATGGCGAACCGATGACCAGCGGCGATCCGACAGGGAGGACCCGATGACAGCGACCAGGACGCACACCGGTGAGCCGGCAACCACCAGGGCGACCTTCGACCGCCACCGCATGTGGGTGGTGGCGCGCACCGACCTTCGTCAGCTGCTGCGCTCGAAGGACTACCTGTTGCCGATGGTCGGACTGGGCATGGTGTTCTTCCTGGTCGTTCCCACTGCGCTGCTGTTGACCCTCACACGGGTCGACAGCTCCGCGATGGCGGCGCGGGTCAGCGACTCCCTCGAGATACTCCCCGCCGCCGCCCAGTCCCAGATCCTGGGTTCCACACCCGGTGGGCGCACCGCGTACGCCCTGGCGGTGTTCCTCTTCGCCCCGGTCGCGGTGGTGGTGCCGCTCACGATCTCGACCGCAGTGGGCGCGGCAACGATCGTCGGCGAGCGCGAGCGCGGCACCGGCGAGTTCCTCGCCCACTCACCCGCGTCCACCCGTGAGATCTACCTCGGCAAGCTGCTCGCGAGCGTCATCCCCGGATACGTGACCACGATCGTCGGTTTCGGGCTCTACTCGGTCATGGTGAACCTGGTCGTCGGTCCCGACGTGGGCGGCTGGTTCTTCCCCACCGCCCAGTGGTGGGTGATGATGCTGTGGATCATCCCGCCGTTCCTGCTGGTTGCGCTCTCGCTGGTCCTGCGACTGTCAGCAAGGGTGCGCTCCACCGCAGCGGCTCAGCAGGCCTCGGGACTCATCACCCTGCCGATGATCGGGATCGCCTACAGCCAGGCGACCGGGTCGCTGCTGGGCAGCGGCGGGAACGCAGGATGGGTTCTCGGCGCGTTCGCCTGGTTGATCGCGTTCGTCAGCCTGCACCGGGGAGTGCGCTCGGTGACCCGCAACCGGCTCCTCGGCGTCGCCCAGTAGCGCCGACCCGAGCTCCGGGGACCCAGTCAACGGGGGCTCAGTCCACGGGGGGCTCAGTCCACGGGGGGCTCAGTCCACCCCGTTCAGCACCTCGAGCAGCTGGTCGACCGGGCTGTAGCGGAGTCCCGGTCCGATCGCACGGTGCACCCACGCGACCGTTCCCTCGCTGTCGAGCACGAAGGTGGCGCGCCGGTATAGGTCCAACAGGCCGAGGTTGCCGTAGCGGCGGGCGACGTCTTTGTCCTCGTCGCTGAGCAACGGGAACCCGAAGCCGCCCTGGGCCTGCGCGAACCCGCGGTGCGACTCCGGTGACTGGGGGCTGATCGCGACCACCTGCGCCGAGAGCTCGGCGAAGGAACCGACCTGCGCGGTGTAGTCGCCCAGCTGCACAGTGCACACCGGTGAGTTGTCCGCCGGATAGAACGCGAGAACCACCGGGGAGCCCCGCAGGTCCGACAGCGCGAGCGTGAGGGGATCACCGGTGACGCCATCGACCCCCGCGAGCGAGAAGCCCGGAGCCGCCTCGCCGACAGCGACGCCCATCAGTGCTCGAGCGACGACAGCACCTCGTCGTCGATGTCGGCGTTGGTGAGCACGTTCTGGACGTCGTCGAGGTCGTCGAGGCTGTCGATCAGCCGCATCACCGGTTTGGCGTCCTCGGTGCTGGTCAGCCCTACCGTGGAGGTCGCAACCATGGTCAAATCGGCGGACTCGACCTTGATGCCGGCCTCCTCGAGGGCGGTTCGGACCGCTTCGGTGTCTCCCGGTTCGCAGGTGAGGGTCCAGTAGTCACCCCCGAGCGACAGATCCTCGGCGCCTGCGTCCATGGTGGCCGCCATGATCTCCTCCTCGTCGGCACCCGCGGGGACCAACAGCATGCCCTTGCGCTCGAACTGCCATGCGACGGCGCCGGGCTCCGCCATCGAGCCGCCCAACTTGGTGAAGGTCGAACGCACGTCCGAGCCCGTGCGGTTGCGGTTGTCGGTGAGCGCCTCCACAATCATCGCGACTCCCCCGGGGGCGTAGCCCTCATAGGTCACCTCTTCGTAGGAGACTCCCTCGAGCTCGCCGGTGCCGCGCTTGATGGCACGGTCGATCGTGTCGAGCGGGACCGAGGCATCGCGCGCCTTCTGGTACATCGTGCGCAGGGTGGGGTTCATGTCGGGATCCCCTCCCCCGTTGCGCGCCGCCACCTCGACCTGGCGGATCAACTTCGCGAACAGCTTGCCGCGCTTCGCGTCGGCAGCGCCCTTCTTGTGCTTGATCGTGGCCCACTTGGAGTGTCCCGACATCCTGGCTCCTATCTGGGGTACGGCTTCACCGTGGGGTGCGCGAAGCGGTCGGTCGCACCACCGGGGTTCCGACGAAGAGCTCGTGCACACGCAGGTCACCGCTGAGCTCGGGGTGGAAGGTCGCGCACGTGACCGGCCCGCTGCGCACCAGTGCCGGGGACCCGTCCACCGACGCGAGCACCTCCACCGATGGCGCCCATCGGGTGATGCGCGGCGCCCGGATGAACACGGCGCGCAACGGTGGCCCGGCGATGCCGCTCACCTTCAGGTCGGTCTCGAAGGACTCCCGCTGGCGACCGAAATCGTTGCGACGCACGGTCATGTCGAGCGCCGCGAAGCAGCCCTGATCGGGTCGTCCGCCGTCGATCTCCGACGCGAGCAGGATTGCGCCCGCGCAGGTGCCGAACACCGGACGCCCGCTGCGCAGGTAGGCCCCCAGCGGGTCGCTCAACCCGGAGCGCTCGAGCATCATCGACATCGTGGTGGACTCACCGCCGGGGATCACCAACCGGTCCGCCTCGTCGAGCTCAGAGGCGCTTCGCACCTCGAAAGCGCTCACACCGAGTGCCCTGAGAGCCTCGAGGTGCGCGGCGAAGGCGCCCTGGAGAGCAAGCACCCCCACCTTCACCGGTCGTGCCCACCCATGTGCTGTCGCTCACCATCCACGGTCGGCGAAGGTCTGGTCGAGCTCGTCCATGCCGATGCCGGTCATGGGAGCACCGAGACCGCGGCTCACCTTCGCGAGGATCTCCGGGTCGTTGTAGTGCGTGGTCGCCTCCACGATCGCCTTCGCGCGCGGAGCGGGATCGGCCGACTTGAAGATCCCCGATCCCACGAACACGGCCTCCGCTCCCAGTTGCATCGCGAGCGCCGCGTCGGCGGGGGTGGCCAGACCTCCGGCACAGAACAGCGGTACGGGCAACTTCGCGGTCTGCGCGATCTCCTGGACCAGGGGCAACGGCGCGCTGAGACGCTTGGCCCAGTCGAACAGCTCAGCCGGGTCCGCCTGGGTGATCCGGCGGATGTCGCCGGTGATCGAACGCAGGTGCCTGACGGCCTCGACGACGTTGCCGGTTCCTGCTTCGCCCTTGGAGCGGATCATGCACGCGCCCTCGGAGATGCGTCGAAGAGCCTCCCCGAGGTTCGTCGCCCCACAGACGAACGGCACCGTGAAGGCCCACTTGTCGATGTGGTGGGTGTCGTCCGCGGGGCTCAGCACCTCGGACTCGTCGACGTAGTCGACGCCGAGCGCCTCGAGTATCTGCGCCTCGACGAAGTGACCGATGCGGGCCTTGGCCATCACCGGGATGGTGACCGCCTCCTGGATGGACTCGATCATCGCCGGGTCGCTCATCCGGGCGACCCCACCGTCGGCTCGGATGTCGGCCGGCACCCGTTCGAGGGCCATCACCGCGACGGCTCCCGCGTCCTCGGCGACGCGCGCCTGTTCGGCGGTCACGACGTCCATGATCACCCCGCCGGCGAGCATCTCGGCCAGGCCGCGCTTGACGAGCTGCGTACCCGTCTCCCGCTCCAGCGGAGCGTCGCTGTTCCTGTGACCCTCGGTCTTGCGGGGTGTGTCGGCCATGGCTCGAGTCTACCGACCGCGCGGATCCCACCCGAAGCGCGAATCCATTGGGAGCCTGGATCAGTGACGGAGATCTCCTGCATGGTGGTGCATCCACTGCTGTGGCGTCCGTGGAACGGTGCTCGATCGCTGCCGCTCGCCGAGGCAGACCGGAACGGCGCTGTGGGTGACTTGAACCATGGTTCGTCAGTCAGCTGGTGTTGATATGACACTGGGTGACTTGGTACCGGTGCTTCAGTCGCTGACACGGGCATGCGTCGATGCCCTCTCGCCGGGTCAAGATCGGTTGCATGTTCATGGCTCAGACCACATGTCCGATCGGAGCATTCGAATACTGACCCACGCTCCTAGCGCTCGAGCATCACCGCCATCCGGTATTCGAGGGGCTGGTTCACGGTTCGGTCGAGCGACTCCGCGACACCGCCCTCCGCACCGACCGCGGGAGCGATCCACAGCGGTGCCGTCGCCGGATCGACACCGTCGACGCGGGTACCGGCATCGATCATCCGCTCGAACACGCAGATGAGCCCCGGGGGGTAGCGCGTGATGGCCACGGCCTCCGCATCCGCGTGCACCGCGCGTTGTTCACCGAGCAATCCCGCCAGGTTGGTCCCGTCGAACCCGCCGACGCGCCGCAGCAACGCCGGGAGTCCGACCGCGAGCGTGCAGTAGCGCGCCGAGCCGTCGCGGACCCGACACAGCAGCTCGGCAGCGATCGCCTCGGACTCGACCGGACGGAACTCGCGTAACAGGCCGCTCGTGACGACCACCACGGACCGCTCACCGTCGCTCGCGACCATCGCGTTCGCGGCCTGCGAATCGAGCACCCGCAGACCCGGGACGGCGACCCCTGTGAGGATTGCCACGCCTTCGAGCGCGTTGAGCATCGCAGGCTGCTCATCGGGCCCCGCTTCCCTGCCCAGACCCTCCACGACCCTCGACACCACGCCGGCGAAGTTCCGCTGGACGTGGGTCACCCAGGCGCTCGAGGCCACGACCATCACCGCGACCGCCACCAACAACCCGACAAGCACCCCGGTTGCGACCGCAGAGGCGATGCCGAGCAGTATCCCGACCACGATCGAGGCCACCGCCCCGACCACCATGGTCCGCCGCATGGCGGCCTCGGCGGCGGCTCGGAACGACGGGGCGGTCTGCATCGCAGGGTAAGGTACCGGACCCGGCGATCCCATCGGAACACCGGTGGATCAGCCGCAGCCTCTGTTCAACAGCAGAGCACGCGCTGGTAGATCCCCACGTATCGGTCCACCAGCCGCTCCATGTCGAACGCCGCGGCGCGGTCGCGGCCGGCTTCGACCAGTCGACGAGCCTCCTCGGGTGAGTCGAGCACCTCCGACAGCCCACGTGCCAGCTCGGCGGGAGAGCCCGGCTCGACCAGCTTCGCCACCGGTTCCGCCGGGATCGAGCCGTCGGGTGCGCTCGACTGCGCCACCTTGACGTAACCGGGTATCGAACTGGCGACCACCGGCGTGCCCGCTGCCATCGCCTCCAACAGGATGATCCCGAAGGACTCACCGCCCAGTGAGGGCGCGCAGAACACATCCGCGCCCGCCATGCGGCGCTCACGCTCGTGGTCACCGATGCGGCCGAGCCACTCGATGCGCGCGTCGGGATGCGCCCGCCGCAGATCGGCGGTGTCGGGTCCCTCACCCGCCACCCACACCCGCAGATCCGTATCGATCCGCTCGATGGCCTCCAACAGCACCGAGAGCCCCTTGCGGGGCTCGTGGCGACCGAGGAACAGCACCGTGGGCGACTCGGTCGGCCAGGGTTCGGCCCCGGACCAGGGGGAGATCTCGATCCCGTTGAACAACTTGGTGAAGGGACCGTCCATCACCGGCTCGACGAGTGCCAGCGCGTCGTCGGAGACCACCACCTTCTCGTCCAGTCGCGCTGCACCCCAGCGCGTCAGCGGCTCGAGCATCCGGTAGGCCGGGATGTGGCCCGCTGCGTGAAAGGTGCCGACCATCGGTGCCGGTTTGGTGAACACGGTGGTCATGCACGGACCGGGCACCCCCGGTTCATGGAGGTGCACGAGGTCGAAGTCCTCGTCGTCGAGCGCAGCGAGGAGCCGGAACTGCGCGAACGGGTCGGGCGCGAGCGGGGCGATCGACCCGTTGGCAGGGTTGGGCACGCTCGCTCCCAGAGGGGTGACGAAGCCGGCCGGTGGAGCACCGTCGCAGGGAGCCAGCACCCGCACCTCGTGGCCCCGGCGCAACAGCGAACGGGCCATGGCCATCACCTGGTTCTGGACCCCGCCGGGCACCGTCAGGCTGTAAGGACAGATCAGACCCAGGCGCACCGCGACGAACCTACCCGCGGGCCCGCGACCCTCGCGACGGACCCGGAAGCGGTCGGCCGAGGGCCCGGTAGTCACTCGGCCAGTTGGGCTGGAGCAGGTGCCACTGGTGCGGAGCCCTGCGGATCTGGCCCTCGAGTGCTCTCGCGAGGTCCTGGGTGACCCGGGTGACGTCGTCGCGGATGCGACCGTGACGTGTCGTGTCCAGGGGTTCGGAGACCACTCCCCGGCACTTCGGTCCCTCGAAGTAGACCGCCGTGGGTAGCAGCGGCGCGCCGGAGCGGATCGCCATGAGCGCAGGGCCACCCGGCAGGGTGGTGCGCTCGCCGAAGAACTCGACCTCCACCCCGGCGCCGGAGATGTCCCGATCGCTGAGCAGACAGACGATCCGTCCCTCCCGCAGAGCGGCCGCCACGCCGGTGGCGCCCTGCGACAACGGGATCACCTCCAACCCGAGGCCACGCCGCACCTCGAGGAACCACTCGTAGAGCTCCACGGGTTCGATCTCCTCGACGACCGCGGCCACCGCGAGGCCCTTGACGTCGTGGAGCCAACGGGCCGCCCATTCCCAACCACCGAGGTGGGGCAGGGCGAGTATCGGTGCGACGTCGCCTGCGAGGGCGGCTTCCATGTGCTCGTAGCCGTCGATCTCGAAGCCCCTTGCGACCTCGCGGGTGCTCAGGTGGGGAAGCCTCAGGGTGTCGACCCAGTAGCGGGCATAGGAGTCGAACACGCGCTGCACCGCACGACGTTGCGCTAGCGCTCCTGTGGGCAGTGCGCCCGCTCGTCGGAGATTGCGCGCGACGATCGTGCGCTCATCGTGTGAGAGTCCCGCGATGCCCGTGGCCACGCCGCGCCCTACGAGGTTGCCGATCGGAGCCGGCGTCACCGCCATCGCGCTGGACGCAGCCCTGAGGGCCGCTACGGGGACGTCCACCCGAGCTGTTCGTCAGGCGTCGCGCCGGGAGCTCGCGCGGCGGGTCGAGGCCTGGCGGCGGCGTTCCGCGCGCAACGCCCTTCGCTCGGCGGCGGTGCGCGAGACGGTCGGCTTGCGGCGACGGCGGCGCTCCGCGCGCTCGGCACGCCGGGCCGACAGCTGGGGGGTTGCATCGGTGGCCTGGGTCCACACCGCGACGAACCGCTGCGTGGCGGTCACCATGTTGAGCACCACGATGGCGAACAGCACTCCGATCAGGACCGGGCCGCCGAACAGCAGGCCCACCGTCAACAGGATGATCCGCTCGGCGCGCTCCACCAGACCGACGTGGGCATCGAATCCGAGGGCGTCGGCCTTGGCACGCACGTAGGAGACCCAGGAGGCGGTCGCGTATCCGGCGAACGCCAGCAACACGACCCATGCGGGCTCACCTCCCGCCGCGAAGTAGTAGGCGAGACCGCCGAAGAGCATCGCATCGGTGATGCGGTCAGAGAACGAGTCGAAGAACGCTCCGCGCACGCTCGAGCGGCCCGATGCCTTGGCGACGGCTCCGTCGAGCAGATCGGGGATGCCGGTGAGCACCACGAGCAGCAGCGCCAGGCTGAAGGCTCCCATGGCGATCGAGATCGCCGCGGCGAGCGACATCACGAGCCCGATGCCGGTGATGACGTCGGGGGTGACACCCGCTCGGGCGAGGCCCTGGCCTATCGGCTTCACGGTGGCGTCGACCTGCTTGCGGAACTGTCCGTCGAACATGGGTTGTGGGCTGCTCCTCGATCGAGTGCTTGCAACAGTTAGCACTCTAGAGGATCAGCGTGCCGAACGCCAGCACCTTGCCATCGGTCGAGGGGGCTGGGTGGGGGTGTCGGGGTGGGGGTGTCGGGGTGGG